>JAGNMH010000277.1 GCA_017991275.1 Acidobacteriota bacterium | reverse complement strand
CGTTGATAGGTTCGCCGTGATCGCCTGACGAATAAGACAACGATCCGGAACGAATTCCATCCTGAGCCACCAGCACTCTGTCGCCGTCAAAGCCGCGAATCACTGGCCGCGAAGACCCGGGGCCTGAACTTCGTTTGGCGATGCCTGTTTGATGATCCAGCGCTTCGCCCAGCGACGAAGTGTCTTTTTCCAGCAGCACAGTCGCGTCCAAACTGTTGACGCTCTGAAAAGATTCAAACGCCGATTGTTCGTTGCCGGTCGCCGAAACCGTCACCTGATCGCGCACTCCTGTCAGTTTCAGTTTCAAATCCAGCGTCACGGATTCACCGGCTTTAACTTCGACACGGTCAATTACATCCGGCAATCGGTCGAACCTGGCAACTATGCTGTAAACGCCGGGAGGAACATCCTTGAATTCGTAAGCGCCTTTTTCGTCCGTAGTCGTCGAACGTTTCAATTGAGTGATGACGACGATCACATCGTGGACTTCGACCGATTGATCTTCCAACGTGACTTTGCCTTTGATTGATCCTGTGGCTTGCGCCAGTCCGATTGCCGACAGCGAAGACAGTAACAAGACAGTTGTGGCAAAGAGACATTTTCTAACCTGCATTTCAATTCTCCTTCTGGCGGATGCGGTAAAAGTTTCGTTTGTTCTATTATGAAGTGGGAAATTTTAGGCGGCGGAGCAATCGTTCGCATCCGAAATTCAACCAACTGCCTGAAAGCGGCAATCAATGGTCGAGATCAATGAATGAGTGGGGTTCATAACTTCAGCAACTGTTCTCTCAATATCCGTCCCTGAATACGGCTGACGCCGAGCTGCTGGCCGTTGGTCATCGTCACGACATAAGTTCCGCCCGGCAGAGAGCCAACGCGCCGGATCATTTCCACGTTGGCCAGCGTGCCGCGACTCAAACGAACGAACCGTCCCGGCTCAAGGCGCGACTCCAAATCCTTCAACCGATAAGCCAGCGTGTAAGCTTCTTTGCTTTCGGTGGTCAAACGCAGCAATTCGCCCTCGGCGACAATCGCTGCAATTTCACCAACCCGCACAAGGACGATTTCGTCCCGCTGTCGAACCGGGATGCGGTCAAGAAAAGCCGGGCGCGTGATGGCGGCGTATTCGGTGGCGGCGGCGACAACTTGAGTGGCGGCCTCCGCTTTCAGTTCGGCACGCTCCAGACGTTCGTGGGCACGGTTGATTGATTCGCGCAATCGCGAGCGTTCGACGGGTTTCAGCAGATAATCCACCGCGTTCATTTCAAACGCGCGAACGGCGAATTCGTCGTAAGCCGTGACAAAAGCAATCAACGGCATCTGATTTTTCTTCAGCAAACGCACCACGCCAAGCCCGTCAACTTCAGGCATTTGTAAATCCAGCAGCGCCAGATCGGGTTTGGTTCGTTCGATCAGTTCCACTGCTTCCGCGCCGTTTTCGGCTTCGCCGATCAAGGTTACGTCTTCAAACCCCCGCAACATCGCCGCCAGAAAAGAACGCGCGGGACGTTCATCGTCGGCAATCACAACTCTCAATAAATCGTTCATCTCGTTGCTCATTAAAGCTTGCTTCCAACGGTTTCGGCGGCGCGCGTGGCGATTGGGTTCAACGGCAAAAACAACTCAACCGTTGTGCCTTCGTCCGGTGCGCTGCTGATGTTGAAACTTCCCGAATTTCCATAATGCCGCTTGATCCTTTGTTCGACGTTTTGCAGCCCTATACCGAATTTGCGCCCATTTGCCAGCTCGGCTTCGCTGATGCCGTTTCCGTTGTCGCGCACTTGAATCTGCAAAGCGTCTTTTCCCACAGACAGCCACGCATGAATCACGACTTCTCCACCTGCTCGCCGCGGAGAGATTCCGTGTTTGATCGCATTTTCAACCAGAGGTTGAATCAACAAAGCCGGAATCCGCGTTTGCCGTAAATTCTGAGGCACATCAATCTTTACGCTCAGCCGCTCTTCAAACCTGGCGCGTTCGATGTCCAGGTAAGATTCGATTAGTTCAATTTCCTGCCCCAAGGTGACGAATTCGCCATCGCTGCGCCGCAGCACTCCGCGCAACAGCGAAGTCAACCGCATAAGAGTTTCCATCGCGCGTTCAGGCGAAGTCTGAATCAAATAACCGATGGTCGTCAGCGCGTTGAATAAAAAATGCGGATTGATTTGCGCGCGCAAAGCCCGCAACTCGGCTTCGGTTGCCAGCTTGTGAACTTCCTGTTCGTGTAAGTCTCGCGCACAGCGTTCGTGAACCACACGCACGGCGTCAATTCTCCGAGCAATGATCAGCGCCACCGATTCCAGAAAATCCAGATCGCCGGAAAGCAGACGCCGCCCGCCCGCCAGTTCGCCAATCAACAATTGATAACCGGGCGGTTCAGCGGTCGGAACAGTAATCGTCAGAGCGCGGCTTTTAATTTCCCTGGCAGTTTCCCCCGGTCGCCTCAAAGTTTTCGATTTGCCGATTAGGGGCAGCAGTGACCCAGACTGGCCAGTCTGGTTGGTTGGCGTAACTTGCTCTTCATCCGTCGGGGCGTCGTCTTCTGCCGTCCATTTCACTTGATGCGCGGTTAATGCTCGCCGCAACCTTTCGCAAACATCTTCCAAAATCAGATCGGACGATTCCAGTTCGGCAATGCGAACGGCGATTTCGTTTCGCAGGGCTTCGTAATCAACTCGCTGCAACAACTGAGTGTCAACGAACCAAACGACCATACGTCTCAGCCACGGGTAAATAAGCGCGGTCAAAACCCAAAGCCCTATCAACGTCGCTATCGGAACAGGGCTGATTGTGCCGCTGTCAGCGCCGTGCCTGTCGCCATGCACCAGCAAAGGCGCGGCGATGCTCAGGTAAAGCCCAAACGCCAACCCGACCAGCAGCACCAACGACAAAGCGCGTTTCAGGAAAATGTCTGCCAACGCAAACCTGTAATCCTGATAAAGAATTACCAGCACCAGCGGCAACGAAGCGTGATGGCCGATGACTTCAATCCACCACGAATAATTGACGCCGTCGTGATGGCTCAGGTGCAGGGCCGACACTGCAAACAGAGCCAACGCCGCCACCCAGACGGCGCGCTGCCAGCCGCTCTGCCGCCTGACCACCAACAACAACGCCAGTGTCAATCCGGCAAAACCGAACGTCAATATGTGCAAAGCCCAATGCGACGGAGCTATCTGCCAGCGCAATGCCTGTTCAAAATGCAAAACACTGGCAACCGCGCTCAAACCATAAGCCGTAATGGTCATAATTAGCGCGGCGCGACGATGATTGTAAGTTTCTCCGGCTTGCATCCCTCTGCGGAGCAACGAATGCACGACGACCGCCGGCAAAAATCCGAGCGCGGTAAACGCCGTAGCCATCAACAAAGTTGACGATTGGCCGTTTCCGAAATTTTGCAACGCAAACGCGGTGACGGCTTCCAGATTCCAGACCAAACCCAACAAAGCAGTCAGCAAAGGCAGTCGGTCGTTTTTTTCCGCACCCGCAGTAAGCGAAGACACAATCGCTCCGCGCTCTAGCGACATTTTCAACAACATCGCATAAAGCGCCAATCCGGTTATGTAACCAAGCAAGTTGATCAGGGTAACTATGGCGGGCGCAGTCATGATTTCCCTCTTCTGAAACTCAAAGCTTTTTCCTCATCCCCAGCGTCAGCGGCTGGTATCCGGCGTCTTCCCAAAATCGCCGGGCATCTTCGTTAATGTAAAGCACGTGTAATTCAGTTGTGGCAATTGATTGCATCAGCAACCAGGTTTCGGCGGCGGCTAACAACTGATGACCAACTTTTGCCCTTCGCTCAGCGGGGTGAACAAACATTCCGGCTATGTAACCTCCAACAGCTTCGACGTTCGGGCGCGGGCGTCGCAATAAAAAGTTGACTGCATTTCGCGCCGATTCTTCAAGCCGATCAACCAGCCAGCGCATCAATCCAAGCTCTTCGCGCGTCAATCTCGCGCCTTGAACCATGACTTTGATGTAACCGATTACCTCACCATTTTTTTCGGCGACAAAGAAACGATTATTTGGCCGCAACAATTGTTTGCGAATTTCTTCGGTGCTGGAGGCCCAGCCGGTCAGTTCGCCCATCCCTGTGTTCAGGGATTTTTCGTAAAGCAGCAACTGCCGCGAAAGAGCCGACAGCGATTCGGCGTCATCGGTTCGCGCAGCACGGACCAGAGATGATTCTTGTGTGGTAGCCATAAGGAACTTTAACTACGAATGAACTCGAATGCCCGCAATGAGTATAAATTGGAATCGAAGAGCTTGAATTTGCCGACTCTTAGCTTGTCTTTTTAACCATGATTGACCGTCCGCAAAAGCATACGCGATAATCGTCGTCGGTTTAAGCTCCCTCCCAAACACTGAAAATTTTGATGCTCAAATTCACTCTTGCAGTTATTGCCGTCGCCGTTTTGTCTTTGGCCGAGCCAGCCATTGCACAGACTAAACGCGCCAGTTACGGCCCGGTCGTCAAAGCCTACCTGACGGGTCTGGACGAAGAACTGACCGAGTTGGAATTTCAGCTTCGTCATAAAGAAATCACTCGCGCAATTTACGACCGCACCAAACAACGGCTGGACGTGGTCAGACGTTACGTTAAACGTATTGCAGCGAAATCCGCCGAAGACCGCCTGCCTGAATTACAGGTGTTGGCCGACGACGAATTGAGCATCCTGAAGCCGGACGCAGAGCTTAATCCGGACGAACTGAAACCCGGCGATGTAATCGCCAAACAATGGCGAGTGGCCAGCATTGAACATTTGCGCGACCGCTTTTTCGTGCTGGAAAAATTGCTGCCGACTGAAATCAGCAGCGTTGTGCCCGACCGAAAACTCGGCCCCGAAATCAGCCTGAACGACGTGATTGAAACTTACATCGTTCACGAGGAAACATCGGAACCCCCTCCGCAAACCGTCACCACACCGATAACCGTTGTTACCAATGTAGAGCCGACGACGCCGACCCCGGTTGAAACACCAAACACCGTTGAGCCGAAACCCGCAAAGCGAAGCCCGCAACTGCTGCACATTTATCTGCCCGAATACACGGCCAAAGCGCGCGAAAAAAAGATCGAAGGCGATTTGATCGTCAGCGCGATGTTGTTGCGCGACGGCAAAATCAAAAAAGTAAAAGTCGAAAAAGGACTGGGGCATGGCCTGGACGAACGCGCAGCAGAGGCCGTCAAACGACTGGCTTTTTTGCCTGCGGAACTCAACGGCGTAACTGTGGATGCGATAATGCAGATTGTCTTCAACTTCAAACCGGAAAAGGTCACGCTTTACATTGGCGAAGCCGAGTTGGTGAGATGAAGGCATGTAGTCCCGCCTTCAGGCGGAACAGGGGCGTATTTCTTCCAACCATGAAGCCTGGGCAGAAAGCCTCCACCTTAGAAAAGAGAGACGCCCCCATTCCGCCTGAAGGCGGGATTACGAACTTTTAGAGGATGCAATGAAACGGTTACCGGACTTTTTGCAAAAACCACCAGGCCAGTGGACTCGGCGCGATGTGCTGAAAGCAACCGCGGCATCCGTTACAACAATTGGCCTGGGCGCTCTGGGTTTCGGCTGCGCCGTGCGCCAATCGGTGGAAGTTTCCCGCGTCGAAGTAAAGATCAACGACCTGCCTCCAGAATTTGACGGACTGACCATTGCCCAACTGACTGACATTCACCATGGTTTTTACACCGGGCTGGATTACATCAACCGTTGCGTAGAAATCGTCAACGGTCTTCAGCCGGATTTGGTAACCCTGACCGGCGATTTCACTTACGGCGGCAAAAAATATATCGAACCTTGCGCCGAAGCGCTGCGCGGTTTGCGCGCGCGAGCCGGAACTTACGCCGTGCTGGGCAATCACGATTATTACGCCGGAGCTTCGCTGGTGACGAAGGCGCTCAAACAAGCTGGCTGCAATGTGATGATTGACGCCCTGGATAGAATAGAAATGCGTGGCGCGCAGTTGTGGCTGGCTGGAACGGATGATTTGATTTACGGCACAACCGATTCAAAGCGATTGCTGCGCGAAATTCCGCGCAAAGCTCCCCGAATTGTGTTCTCTCACAACCCAGACTTTATCGAAGATTTCGCCGCCAAAGATCAACGAGTTGACCTGATGATTTCCGGTCACACTCACGGCGGGCAAATTCGCTTTCCGCTGGCCGGAGCGCCGCACGTTTCATCCGCTTACGGCCAGCGATACGTCGTAGGTTTGAACCGCAAGGATGCAATGCAGATTTACACTTCGCGCGGCATCGGTACGATCCTCCTGCCTACGCGAGTTGATTGCCCGCCGGAAATCGTGATGTTCACCTTGCGAACTGGCGCAGCGCCGGGCGCGTGAGCAAGTGGTTTCCACTCACAAGTCAGCCGCTTGCTCACGCGCCCGGTACTGAACCAACCTGCCGCTTCATCTCTTCACGAATTAATTTCGAAATCGGATTCCACGGGCGAAGCTGGGAAACAAAATCCAAGCGTTTTCCACAACACAACTATTCTAATCCGGGAAACCCTTTAAGGAAGATACGATATTGCCTAGCCTGACAATATCGTATCCACGAAGGTTTCCTTGCTCGTCCACCAAAGCATTTCGAAAAGTGTGCCTTTGCATCTTACTACGGAAGAATTCGCTCTACGGCTGCACCGCCCTCGTTGTTGTAATACTTTGCCGATCTGCCTGACCCGCGAATTGATCGCGGCAAAGATCATGCGTTAATAAATATTCTCATGATCGCAAACTTGGCTACCATTTGTGGCTCCGAATACTTCACCGACATGGCTTTCGGGAATGCAAACATGATCGGCTCGAAACATTTCTCGAATTGAAAAATGGCATTCCTTCGCACGACACGATTGCGCCAGTCTTCGCTCGCATCAAACCGGCGGCGTTTCAGGAGCGATTTGCACGGATCGAGTGAGCTTATGTCTCTGCCGGCAGACGCTCGGCGAGCGTGGTCAGAGAGGTCTTAGGCGAGAAAGGAATTGGACGGCGTGCCGGTGGTGGGTCGTTACAACGGCTAGAACCGAGTCAGGTGCCGGATTCAATATTGCTATGCGCGTCTGATGCGCGATGTGGAAGATTTGCGCGATGAATTTGCTGGCCAGGCTGAATCCTGGTGTGCGCACAATCCAAGACTTGTTCGTCGAGAAGGCCGAGCAACTGTACCAATG
>JAGNMH010000276.1 GCA_017991275.1 Acidobacteriota bacterium | reverse complement strand
CGCCAACACAGATGCAAAGGCGTTCATTTCCAGTTCCGCTTGGTCGCCTGATGGTCAAAGAATTTATTATGGAAAGCAGACTCGCTGGAGCCTGCTTTCCATAATTTCCCAAAAGTGAAAGGACAAAAAGTAATGAGCGAAAGCGAACAATATTTACATGCGGTGTTGGACAACTTCAAAAAGAAGGCGCTGGAGTATTTCGCCACAACGGACGTGGACACTTCAGAGCGAGTCCGAGTCAATATGGTCAAAAATTCTCTCCGAAATATCTCTTTCGAAGGATTCACGATTGGCTCCGAAAATTACGGTTGCCAGCTTGGACAGGTATGTCGAGGAGGCGTGTGCGTGGATGTAGATTTGCCGTTTGAATGGTCGGACAGAGATGGAATTGTTCCATTACCGCCTTCCCCCGATGTTCAATGAGCATTGAGTCAGATTACGCCACGACATTGATACGATGGCCAACACCGATCATAAGCAGGGAGTAACATGAGATTACCGGATCATATCTACAATGCTATCAAACCGCCCTTTGCTCATCATGCCACCTGGCATGCGGCTCGATTGCCGGATCGCAGGGATATGCGCGGCCCCGGAACTGAACATCCGGATTTGAAGGGCATAAATGAAGCAGGCAGCGGTGAACAATTCTTGCGATTTCATCGTGACATGGTTCGTGTTTTCCGGTGGATTGTCGAACACACACCCGGGCCGCAATTCCTTTATACGCCCTGGCCGCAACTGCCGGACTGGTTGGCCGAAATCTTTGAAACAAAAGTTCCTGGGTTTTTACAATCCGCCTACCAAGAAATAGATCGGCTGGCTGTGGAAGGGACAGCCGATCAACTTGGCGGTTTCATTGAAGCAACTCTCATGAATATCCATCCTCAACGCAACATACACAACTACACGCATAGAGAGATCGCTGATTACGAAGCGAGGAGGTTTGGTTCGACCCATCCGGGACTGGTGGATGCCAGCATGCGCAGGCTTGATACCGCTCCTCACAACGAACATTTCTGGGGACTGCACGGATGGATAGATGGCGTCTTTGCACGCTGGCAGGTTGCACATGGTGAAACCGTCAATCAGGAACCATTACACCCCGACCACAGCCTGCATTCACACGGGCATATTCATGCAGCAGAAATTCAGGGAGTGATTGCCCCGCCAATTGTTTTAACTCCAGAAGAAGATGAGTTGTTGTTTCCGTCATTGCCAGCAAGGCATCGTTCCTGAAGTGAGGTTGAATGTTCGCCGTTCCAACGAACGGCGTTATTTTCTAAAAGCCAGCGACACAATTACACTTACTGTCTGACTTGGCTTTTGTGATTGCGCCTAATGATCTGCCAATTCACAGTTAAGCCACATCGCGTCTGACGAAATCCCAGCAGCCGAGCGCAGTCGCAACCACTCCTCCAATTCCGCCCAGCAGCAAAGCCATCGTCAGTCTTTCATCCGAAAAGACGTTCATCGGCAACAGCCAGGGATAATACTTCGCCATCTTGGCGCTGGCGGCGAACATGGCGAAAAAGGTTCCGGCAACCCCGGCTCCCAGCGTGACGGTGAAACTGGCCCAGCGAACACTGATCCAGGTGTGAATCGCCAGAATCAACCACGAAGCCAGCCAGACCATGCCAGCGTGTTTCAAAATCCATAAAATCGGCGGCGCGCCGGAATTTGCCAGAGCCGGACGCAATCGCATGAAAATCAAACCGACAATGATCCCCAGCGCAACCAGAAACAATGTGCTCAGCAAAATCAGCGCGTGAGCCGTCAGCGCCTTGACCAGATAAACGGATTTGCGCGTCACGGGCAGAGCCAGAATGTGTTTCCATTGTTTTTCGCCGTGTTCCAATCCGCTCAGCAAAGCCGTTTCCAAAGTAATCAACAACGGCATCAGAAAAACCGCCCAGACATTCAACGAGATTTTCATCACCGTATCCCACAGATTGAAACCGGCATTGAAGTCGCGTTTTTGCAGCAAGACAAAAAATAAAAGCGTCGCCACCAGCAAGGGCGCGACAAAGACCATGCGGAAAGCCAGCGTGCGTTTCAGTTTCAGGGTTTCGGCATGTAGAACTCTGAACAAAGACATCAGGCGACCTCCATTTCGGCAATTTGATTGTTGGTAATATTTAGGAAGATGTCTTCCAGCGAAGCCTGCGCCAATGCGATATGAAAAACCTCGATGCTTTGGCTGACCAGCAAACTGTTGACACGAATGGCTGCGTCGCGTGATGTGGCGGCGACAGTCAACAATCCATCGCCATTCCTTTGCACGCTCCAACCGGCGGAGGTCAGGCAATTAGCGGCCTGATCAGGATGGTTTACGCCTACGGTCAGATGCTGGTGTCTTTGGCTTTGCAAATCGGCCAAGGTTCCCTGAAAAACCAATTTGCCTTGATGAATGATGCCGATGTGGTTGGCGACCTGTTCAACTTCGCTGAGCAGATGACTGGAAAGAAAAATCGTGATGCCGAATTCGGCGGCCAGTCGGCGAATCAAATCCCGCATTTCGTGAATGCCAGCCGGATCAAGTCCGTTCGCCGGTTCGTCCAGAATCAGCAGGTCAGGGTTGTTCAACAGCGCCAGCCCCAGACTCAGCCGTTGGCGCATGCCCAACGAGTATTCCCGAACTCGGCGATGAGCGTCGGCAGCCAGTTTCACAATGTCCAATGCGCGATCAATCAGCTTTCGATCAGCGCCGATCAGACGCCGAGTAACTTCCAGATTCTCGCGTCCGGTCAGGTGTGAATACAGCGACGGCGTTTCAACCAGCGCGCCCACGCGGCGCAACAGCGACAAACGATTGGCGACAAAAGCTTCGCCGAACAATTTCACTTCGCCAGCGTTTGGGCGAATCAAACCCAGCAGCATTCTAATCGTGGTGGTTTTGCCTGCTCCGTTCGGCCCTAGAAAACCGTAAATGCTGGCTTCTGGAACCAGCAGGTTCACTTCGTTTACGGCGAGCTGTGTCCCAAAACGGCGCGTCAACCCGCAAGTTTCAATGGCAATTTTTTGCATCGTATCCTCCCAGAGTTATAACGAAACGGTTCGGCTGCCATTAACACCTTTAGCCGATTTCGCAAATCGGTGGCGGCCTTGTACAACCAGCGGCTTTGCGTGTAATTATCCGCCAAGTAACCACACTGACATTTTTCCAGGAGAACAAAACATGAATGATTCCAGGCGCGTTCTGCTCATCAAGCGTTCGCTTTTATTAGCAATTCTGCTGCTTATGTTTGTCGCAACGACGTTTGCGCAAGGCAAGGTTGAATACGAAATCGCTTTCCCGAACTACGTTCATCACGAAGCTGAAATTTCTGTCACCTTCAGCGGAGTTCCGACTGGCAAGCCGCTGGAAGTGAGAATGAGCCGGTCTTCACCAGGACGTTATTCGGCTCAGGAATTTTCAAAGAACGTTTACAGCGTTCGGGCAATGGATGAAAAAGGCACGGCGCTCAGCTTCACGCGACCGAATCCTACGCAATGGAACGTCAGGGGCCATCACGGCAAAGTCCGCGTCACTTACACTTTGTTCGGCGACCTGGGATCGGGCACGTTTACCGGCATTGACGCTTCGATGGCTCACTTAAGCATTCCAGCAACTTTCATGTGGGCGCGCGGGTTTGAAAACGCGCCGATCACCATTCGCTTTCGCGGTTTGCCGGAATGGAAAATCGCCACGCAATTGGTGCCAACCGCCGACCCGCAAGTGTTCACCGCGCCGCACATGCAATACTTCATGGATTCGCCGACCATGCTGGCGAACTTCCGGCTGCGCGAATGGCCTGTGCAATCGAACGGCAAGACTTACACCATACGATTGGCAATCAACGACCCGGCGGCATCCGACCAGGAAGTGGATGAGTTCGCCGAAATGTCCAAAAAAATCGTAGCCGAACAAATCGCCATTTTCGGAGAAACCCCCGATTACGATTTCGGCACTTACACCTTTATCGCTAACTACGTGCCGCAAATCGGCGGTGATGGAATGGAACATCGCAACTCTACCAGCTTGACCAGTTCGCGTTCGATCAAAGGTTCGCCGCGCGGAAATCTCAGCACGGTTTCGCATGAATACTTTCATTGCTGGAACGTCGAACGGTTGCGTCCGCGCACGATTGAGCCATTCAACTTTGAAGACGCCAACGTTTCCGATGGTTTGTGGTTGGCCGAAGGCTTCACCCAGTATTACGGCAGCCTGGCGATGAAGCGCGCCGGTTTCAGTGGAGACGATGCCAGTTTTGCGCGGGGGATGGGTTTTACAATCAACTCCACCGTCAACGCTCCGGGACGCGTCTTGTTTGGCCCCATCGCCATGAGTCAGCAGGCTGTTTATTCAGACGGCGCTCCGGCGGCAGACCCAAACAACCTGATCAATAATTTTGTTTCGTATTACACATACGGCAGCGCGGTGGCGACGGGACTTGACCTGACTTTGCGGACGAAGTTCACAGGCAAAACTCTGGACGGATATATGCGCCAACTGTGGGCAGATTTGGGCAAGCATCAGAAAAATTACGCGCCCGCCAAACCGTACACAATTGCCGACTTGAAAGCATCGCTGGCCAAATACTCCGGCGATGCGGCGTTTGCGAACGATTACTTCGCCCGTTTTATCGAAGGCCACGACGTGCCAGATTACGAAAGCCTGTTGGCCAAGGCCGGTTTTCAATATCGCAAAGCTCGCCCCGGAAAAATCTGGATGGACGCTCAATTCCGCGAACAAGGCGGAGCGTTGACCATCGGCAGCCCGACTTTGCGAACCGGGCCGATGTACAAGGCCGGACTTGATCGCGGCGACAAGATTCTGAGTTTCGACGGTCAGGCGGTGGCGAAGCCTTCGGACGTGCAAGCGATTCTGGAGAAGCACAAACCCGGCGACACCATCACCATCGAAGCCGAACAGCGTGGCATCAAGAAAACCGTTCAACTGACTTTTACCGAAGACCCTGCGGTCGAAGTCGTTGCTTTTGAAAGCATCAACAAAGAAGTAACGGCTGAAATGAAAAAGCTGCGCGCCGATTGGCTGGGTTCGCAGGTTGGCCGCAAATAAAGCTCAGAGTTCACGCTTCAGCGTGTTGGATTTCAGACACGCTGAAGCGTGAACTCTGAACGGAACTCTGAACGGTTACTGGATATGAAAGTAACTTTTGTTTTGCCGATGTACCTGAACTCGCCGTCGGGCGGCTTTAAGGTAGTTTACGAATACGCCAACCGCCTTTCCGCTCTCGGCCATCAAATCACAATCGTCCATCCAAGAAGCATTCAACCGCAGCGTGGTTTTATACAGGCGATCAAGAAAAGGCTGTGGCAATACAAACAGCGGTTGGTAAATCGCCCACTGATTTCGTGGTACGCCGTGGACGCCGGAGTAAATCTGTTATTAGTTAAAGATTTAAGCGAAGGTAATATTCCCGATGCCGATGTTATTTTTGCCACTGCCTGCGAAACGGCTTTTCCCGTCGCCGTTTACTCAGCCGGAAAAGGGAAGAAGTTTTATCTGGTTCAATCTTACGAAACCTGGAATCAATCCGAAGAGTTGGTGTTGGCAAGCTGGAAATTGCCTATGCACAAAGTTGTTATTTCCAGTAACTTGTTTGAAGTTGCAGCCACCATAGGCGAACAACAGAGAACAAGCCATATTCCAAACGGAATTGATTTCTCGAACTTTAAGCTGATTACCCCGGTCAATCAGAGAGGGATGCGAATCGGAATGCTGGCTCATCCGAACCAGGCGAAAGGTACAAAAGATGGTTTGCAGGCGCTGGAAATCGTCAAGCAAAGGCATCCTGAGTTACAGGCGGTTCTTTTCGGGACAGAGTCGCGTTTGGATTTCATTCCAGGTTGGATCAGTTATGAAAGGCAACCTTCTCAGGTCAGCCTGGTTGATCTGTACAATTCTTGCGCTATTTTTCTGAACCCAAGTTGGACTGAAGGTTGGGGGCTGACATCGGCTGAAGCGATGGCCTGCGGATGTGCCTTGGTGACAGCCGACAATGGCGGCGCAAATGAATTTTGCGTTGACGGCGAAAGCGGGCTAATTGTGCCGATCAAAAATCCTAAGTTGTTAGCTGAAGAAGTGTTGAACTTATTCGGTAACGACGAACTGAGGATGCGAATAGCTTTGTCCGGCCATAAAACTATTCAACAATTTACCTGGGAACGCGCGGTCAAGTCGTTTATCGAGGTCATATCCGCGTAAGTCAATTAACTCTTCCGCTGCTCCAATCGTCAAAGGTTTGCCTTCGATTGGGACGTTCCGGTGTAGCTTGGTTGTAACTGGTTTTGCCTTTTTCTTCCTTGCGGGCGAGTTTCTTTTGGTAATGCAAACCTTCCAGAATCAGTTCACAGGCGGCGATCAATGTGGCTTGGGAGTCGTTTTCCAGCCTTCCACTGCGGGCGGTTTCGACGAGGCTTCTAACCTTGCGTAACTGGCTTGTGGCTTCTTCGGCAGTCATCACATCGCTCAATGCCAGCGACTTGCCTTGATTGAAATGATCCATGACCAGCCGGAAATCTATGCCGCTGTAACGTTCCTGAAAGACTTCACCGCAGGCTTTGCGGATCAAATCGCGCGCGATGCGTTCGGCTCCAACCTGTTCGCCTTCGTATTCCAATTCCAGTTTGCCGGTGATCGCGGGCAGTGCGGCGTAAACATCGCTGATGCGGGGCGCGGCTTCGGTTTCGCCGTTTTGCAGAGCGCGGCGTTCGGCGTTTGAAACCACGCTTTCCATAACTGAAATCGGCAACCGTTGGCTGACGCCGGAGCGTTTATCAATTCGTTTGTCGTCACGCGCCAGAAAGGCAATCTGTTCAACGACTTCAAAAATCAGTTCGGGAATTTCCAGGTTTAACTCGTCACCATCGCGGTCGGTCCAGGCCTCCTGTTTGGTAATCGAAATTCCCAGTTCAACCGATGCAGGGTAATGTGTTTGAACTTCTGCGCCGATGCGATCTTTCAGCGGAGTAATGATTTTGCCGCGAGCGGTGTAATCTTCGGGATTAGCTGAAAAGACCAGCAGTACGTCCAGCGGCAATCTGACTGGATAACCTTTGATCTGAACGTCGCCTTCCTGAAGTATGTTGAACAATCCAACCTGAATCTTTCCGGCCAGGTCTGGCAATTCGTTGATGGCGAAAATTCCACGGTTGGCGCGCGGCAATAGCC
>JAGNMH010000275.1 GCA_017991275.1 Acidobacteriota bacterium | reverse complement strand
CGGGCGGAGTGGTTGTTGTTCCCATCGAACTTGTTTCGCAAGGGGACGAAAACGCCATCAGCTTCAGCCTGACATTCGACCCGTCAGTGTTGAGCAATCCTCAGGTCGCATTGGGCAGCGACGCCAACGGCGCGTCACAAAACGTCAACATCAGCCAGGTCGCTTCCGGGCGATTGGGGCTGATTGTGGCCTTGCCTTCGGGGCAATCGTTCAGCGCGGGAGTGCGCCGCATTTTCGCCGTAACATTCACCATCGCAGCGAACACCAGCGCCAACACGACTCCGATTGGCTTTGGCAATCAACCGGTTGCGCAGGAGGTTGCCAGCGTCGCCGCCGCCACCTTGCCCGTCAGTTTCGTTGCGGGAACGGTGACGATTTCACGCGGAATCGAAGCCGACGTGACTCCGGCTCCGGACGGAAACGGATCGGTCACGGTGACTGATTACGTCAAGGTTGGCCGTTTCGCCGCCGGGCTGGATACACCCACCGTTGGTGGCGAATTCCAACGTGCCGATTGCGCTCCGCGCTCATCGCTGGGCAACGGCGCGATCACCGTCAGCGATTACGTGCAGGCCGGGCGTTACGCTGCTGGCTTGGACGAACTTGTTCCGGCTGGCGGCCCGACAGCGCCCATCAATCTGCTGCCTGAGCTGGAAAGAAATCTGGCAATGGCGGACAGGCCGTCGGCGCAAAATGCCGGTCAGCCTGTAACCATTAACCTGCGGCAGGATGCGCTTTTGACCGCAGGCTTGTTGGCCATCGAACTCAACTCCCAAGGGACTGAGAATGCCATGGCCTTCAGTCTCAGCTTTGATCCGAACGTGTGGCGACTGGTGGCTGCCGTCAACGGACGCGATGCCCGTGGCGCGACGCTGCTGGTCAACGAAGCAGAGGCTGCGGAGGGTCGGCTTGGTTTCTTGCTGGCATTGCCAACCGGCGCGAAGTTAAGCGAAGGCCAACGACAACTGGCGCTGGTGCGCTTTGCACGCATCGCCGGTTCTGCCAAAGGCGACCAGCCAAACGGCGCAATCAGCTTCAGCGATCTTCCGGTGGCTCGTGAACTGGTGGACGTGGAAGGCAGCGCTTTGTCCGCCGATTACTCCATAAGCAATGGCAGCACGGGTTCCGAAATCGCCAGAACAGCGGCAGTCGTTTCCGCCGCCGGTGTCGAAGGCGAAGCATTTGCCAGCGAAGCGATTGCAGCAATCTTCGGCAAAGGTTTGGCGACCTTTTCGCAGTTGGCTGACAGTCAACCATTGCCTCTGGAACTGGCTGGCACACGAGTGATGGTCAGGGACAGCGAGGGCGTCGAACGTCCTGCGCCACTGCTGTTCGCTTCACCTGGACAGATCAACTTCCGACTTCCAGCAGGCACAGCACAGGGCTTTGTCAGCATCACGATCATTGGCGCTGACGGCGCGACTTCGTTCGGCACTGCTCGAATCGAAGACGCGGCGTCCGACCACGGCTCAGCGAAAGCTGACAAGTGGACGACTGCGACGGCGGTTGTGTTGCGCGAATCTGAAGGAGCGCAGCAATACGAATCGTTGTCACGCTACGACACGGAGGAAGGACGTATCGTCCCGCTCCCGCTGAAAGCGGCAGCCGAAGGCGAACAGGTTTTCCTGATTCTCTTCGTCTCTGAAATCGGGCAGGCCAAATCGTCAACCGCCGTTCGCGCCAGCATCATCGGATCGGAAGGCGAAGAAACTGCTGAAGTTATTTCCGCTAAAGCAGACAGCGATTCCGCAAGCTCGGATCAGGTCAGGCTGCGTCTTCCGCAAACGCTGAAGAACAATGGAATTATGGAGGTGCGACTAACCGTCAATAGCAAGACGGTCAACAAGGTTCGCATCTTCCAGCCTTAATCCGGCGGCCTTAATCCGGCAGCGCAACTGACACGGTAAATCGGCAGGCGTCTGAATCGGTTTTGACGCCTGCCGGTTCTGTCTAAATCCGTTTTGTAACTGCTCAGCCTGCTCTTCGTCGCATAGCGGCGGTTGATTTTAGCCCGGCGTTTCAACGCCGGAGGACGCAAGAAGAGCTTCCACGTCGCTTTAGCGACGACTGAATTCAGCCGTCGCTAAAGCGACGAGGAAGTAATGTCGCTTCTCACCGTGGGTTGAAAACCCACGGCTAAATTCAAGCGTCGCTAACGCGACCAAGAGACTGAGCAATTGCTTTTATTCATCCCACTTTCAGCGGAGGTCATTATCGTGAGAACTACCAAAATACGATTACGAATGTTTTTTGTGGTCGGCTTGCTCAGTCTGTTGTTCACTGGCTTGAGCTTACTTACCGCTCGTTCCAGTACCGCGCAATCGCGCATCATCCGTGTGGTCAACACGACCGCAGCTCCGGGCAGCACAGCCACTGTTTCAGTCGAACTTGTCGCGCAAGGCAATGAGGCCGCCATGGGCTTCAGCCTGACTTTCAACCCGGCCATTCTCAGCAATCCGCAAACTACGCTGGGCAGCGGAGCAGCCGGGGCAGCCCTAAACCCTAACTTGAACCAGGTAGCGCAAGGCCGCTTAGGAATTGTAGTTGCGTTGCCTGCCGGTCAGGCGTTTCCCGCCGGAACGCGGCAATTGCTGTCCATCAACTTTGCAGTAGCGGCGAACGCTCCGGCGGGAGCGACTCCCGTCGGGTTCGGCAATCAACCCGTTGGCCAGGAAGTTTCAGATGTTAGCGCAAATGAACTGGTGACAACCTTTACCGGCGGCACGGTCACCGTCCAAGTTCCCTGTCCGACAATTTCGATCAGCCCGGCGACACTGGCCAGCGGTCAACTCGGTCAGCCTTACAGTCAGCAACTGACGCAAACCGGCGGAGCTGGAACAATTGCCTGGACGATCAGCGCGGGCGCTTTGCCAAATGGCGTGACGCTCAACGCTTCGACGGGATTGCTGTCAGGCACGCCCACGGCCTCAGGAAGTTATGCCATTACGGTTCGCGCCACGGACGCTGGCGGCTGCATGGGAACGCAGGCGTATACGCTGGTGATTGGCGCTTGCCCGATCATCAGCATCACGCCAACCACTTTGCCCAACGGCACGGCTGGAACGACGTACACCCAGGTTCTGACGGCATCTGGCGGCACTGGGCCTTACAGTTTCAGTCTGCCCTCCAGCCCGTCCCTTCCGGCAGACATGGAACTTTCTCCAACGGGATTGCTCTCAGGCAAACCATTATCAGCCGGCAGCTTTTCCTTCACCGTCAAAGTCACCGATGCCAATTCCTGCACAGGTACACAGAGCTATTCATGGACTGTGAATCCCGGCACGTATTCGGTTTCCGGTCGTGTGGTTGATCTGACAGGAATCGGAATTGCTGGCGTCACGCTGACGTTTTCAAATTCAGCGGGCGACGCAGGAACAGCGCAAACGGACAGCAACGGAAACTGGACACAAGCTGGTTTTACCGCGTCTACGTCAGCCAGTTCCTGCACCAATCAGTACACGGTGAAAGCGGCTAAGGCTGGCTACTCAATCGCGCCTGCTTCCCGAACATTCTGCGAAGCAACGTCTTCCCTGGATTTCATCGGAGCGACGGTTGTCACAACGGTTTCCGCCGCAAGTTTTCGCAGTGCGGAACTGGCGCAGGAATCCATAGTGGCGGCTTTCGGGCTGAATCTGGCGACAAAAGTTGAAGTTGCTTCTGCGACTCCACTGCCGACCACGCTGGCGGGGACAACGGTCAAGGTCAAAGACAGCGCAGGAACGGAACGCTTATCTCCGTTGTTTTTTGTCGCGCCGTCTCAGGTCAATTACCAGATTCCGCCCGGCACGGCAGTCGGCGTGGCTTCGGTGACTGTCACCAGCGGAGATAACAAAATCTCTTTGGGAACAATCAATGTTGCCAAAGTTGCGCCGGGATTGTTCACCGCCAACAGCAGCGGGCAAGGCGTGCCGGCGGCGGTCGTCTTGCGCATCCGCAACGGCGTGCAGACCTTTGAACCGGTTTCACGCTTCGACGCGACGCAAGGTATCTTCGTGCCGGTTCCGATTGATCAAGGGCCGGATGGGGATGTGGTTTACCTGCTGTTTTACGGCGTTGGCATTCGCAATCGCACGCAGCCATCAGCCATCACGACCAATATCGGTGCCCTGGCCAGACCGCTCGACCCGTCGAAGTTCGAGGACGGATTCGCGGCTGCCGGCTTTGTCGGCCTGGATCAAGTCAACGTGTTGTTGCCCGCTCGCCAATTCTTAGGAGAAACCATTGACGTAGTCCTGACAGTAGACGGCAAACCGTCGAACCCCGTCCGGATTGCAATCAAAGGAATGAGCAACTAAAAGCCAAGCAGGTGTTCGGATAATTCATCGCGCCGAAGTTTGCCGAAGAAGAGCTTTTCTCTTTCGGCAAGCTCCGGCGGTTTCCTTTTGTGCAGCGCCTATCCGTTCAAAAAATCTTCAGCCCATTTGGCGGGATTCAATCTTCGCCTGCGCCTTAACCAATGTGAGGGAGCTGGCCGACAAATTACGGTTTAGCAGTCGAATGAACACAACTGCGGAATAGACAAACAAAGGAGACAAACCATGTTTACGTCAATTTTCAACGATTCAAACGCATTGGTTGAAGGCATCTATCTGATTTTGTTGTCGGCGATGGTCATTGTCGCTGCTCTTTCCGTGCTGTTCGCGCTTGGCACAATTGTTTGCGCCGTGCTGGATTGCCACAGGATTAAGCCGCCCAACCACAAAGAAGCATCAGCCAATCACACCGCCGCGCTCAACGCTGCGCGCTGATTATCTGAAACCTATTTTGCTGTGCAGGGTCCGACAAACTTCAGTTTGTCGCGGTTTCGGCCAATAAGCGCGACAAATGGCAGACGGCGGCAGGATGATTTGCTGGCAACACATCCTGCCACCGCTTTGCAAAACCACACTTAAACCAAGAGAAAACAAAAATGAACCGACAAAAGATTGGATTGATGATGATTGCGTTGTTGGCTGCTCTGGCCATTGGAGTTTCAATCTTTGCTGCCGAAAGCGATCAACAGAACAGCGATTATGCGAAACCTTCGGTAGACCTGAGCGGGATTGAAGCTCCACAAGATGCTCCACCGGAAAAGTATTCCTTTTCCTTGCAGGCTGCTGGAACGCAGACTTACACCTGTCAGACTAAAGACGGTAAGTCGGCGTGGGCAGGCAGGCCGGATGCTGATTTGTACGAAAACGGCGTAAAGGTCGGCAGACACAGTTCAACTCCTGCCGGCCCATTCTGGGAAACGCTGGATGGCAGCAGTCGAGTGACAGTCAATGCCGCGAAACGAATCTCCAAAGCAGCTCCCGGCAGTTCGTTGGATACCATTGACTGGTTGTGGCTGCCCGCAAGCGAAAAGTCTGGCGATAAATATGGCAAGGTCATCAGCGTCCAGCGAGTCAGCACCGTCGGTGGCAGCAAAAAATTTAGCGGCGTCTGCGATCCGACAAAAGACTCCAAGCCAGTTTCAGTTTTTTACAGCGCCACTTACTACTTCAACGTCGCCCGGTAAAAATCGTCATCTCCTAAAATGTCCGCCCGACAAGCCGACTCTGCCTGTAAGCGGGGCCGGCTTGTCTGAAATCGCCACCGCTCAAACACTCGCCAATCCAACGGGATCATGTTAGTTTCCGACTGCTTCCGGCAATCAAGTTTTTCAAATTCCGCTTAAACAATTTAGACGATGTTGTGGGTCAAACCGTGCAGGCTTGACCTGAAAATTCTTCAATTAGGAGATCGAATGCGATTACGTTTCTTTGCCCTTTCACTCTCAATACTGGTTTTGACTGCTGGCGCTTTTGCGCAACAACCACAGGCTCAAACTCCGCAACCCGATTCAGTCGAGGCGTTGAAGCAACAGTTAGACCGATTGCAAAATCGGATGAAGGATTGGCCGCAACTCAATCGTTACAAGGACGCCAACACAAAAGTTCCAGCTCCAGAAAAGAACGAAAACCGAGTGGTGTTCATGGGCGATTCGATCACAGACGGTTGGAAGCTGGCCGAGTATTTTCCGAACAAACCTTACATCAATCGCGGCATCAGCGGACAGACTACGCCGCAAATGCTGATTCGATTCCGGCCTGACGTCATTGATTTGAAACCAAAAGCCGTAGTCATTCTGGCCGGAACCAACGACATTGCGGGCAACACCGGCCCGATGACGATTGAGATGATTACGGCCAATTACGCTTCGATGGCAGAGCTGGCCAAAGCCAACGGCATCAAAGTCGTGTTCTCTTCGGTGCTGCCGATTCACGATTACGGCAGAAACAAAGTCTCTGAACGGCGCTCGCCGGAAAACATCCTGAAGCTCAACGACTGGCTGAAGGCTTATTGCAAAGCGAACGGCCACATCTATCTGGATTATTTCGCCAAGACGGTTGACGAAAAAGGAATGCTGAAGGCCAACCTGGCAGGCGACGGGCTGCACCCGAATGCCGAAGGTTACAAACTGATGGTTCCGCTGGCCGAAGCCGCGATTCAGCAAGCACTTAAGAAAAAATGACAAGGTGACGGGGGAGACAAGGTGACGGGGGAAATTCGCCATGTCTCTTCGTCTCCCCGTCGTACGCGAAGCGAGATGCACAAAATCACAGTCATCAAAGGCGACGGCGTTGGCCCGGAAGTTTGCGATGCCGCAATTCGCGTCATCGAAGCAACAGGCGTCAAATGCGAATGGGACTTCGCAGTTGTTGGCGGTCAGGCGGTCAGCGAATTTGGGACGCCGTTGCCCGATGAAACGATTGAGAATATCCGCCAGAACCGAATTGCCCTGAAAGGTCCCGTCATCATCGAAGAGATGGGAGAAAAGGTTCTGGTTTCCCACAGCGACCATTCCCAGCGCGTTTATTCAAACGTCAACACTGCGTTGCGGGTTGAAATGGGAGCTTACGTCAACGTCCGCCCGCTGCGCGCTTTTGAAGGTGTACAGTCACACGCGCCCAGGATGGACGTGGTCGTCATACGCGAAATCACCGAAGACCTTTACAGCGGATACGAACACGCCATCGGCACAGACGCAGCCGAAGCCATCAAGATAACGACGCGAAAGGCCAGCGAACGCGCCGCGCGCTTCGCGTTTGAATATGCGGCCCAACGATGGCGCAAAAGGCTGAGCATCATTCACAAAGCCAACGTGCTGCAATTGACAGACGGTTTGTTTCTGCGCACGGCGCGTGAAGTCGCGCTGGG
>JAGNMH010000274.1 GCA_017991275.1 Acidobacteriota bacterium | reverse complement strand
GTTTAGCATACTTTGGCTCCATCGCGTTTGTAGTTCCGCCTTTAGGCGGCTGAAGCCGCAACCGCCTAAAGGCGGAACTACAAACGCGATTACTTTTTCAGTTTCTCCTGAATCAATTCTTCAAACTCGGATTTAATAACCTCGCCCGGAGCGATGCGGACTCGTTTGGCGACGATGTCGCCTTGCTTTTGAATGTCTTCGGCGGAAATCAGCACGTTCAGCGGGGTTCCCCAGTGGCGGTTGTCGTCCAGTTTGCTGCGATAAATGTAATGGGTCGTTCCAGTTCGGTCTTTGAATTTGCCGTCGCCTTCAATACAGATTGGATATTCCGGTTGATGGCGTTCGATGAAGCCGCGCAGCTCCGTTTCGTTCGAGTATTCGCAAACACCGATTACCGTAAAGCCCTGATCTTTGTACTTTTCATAAAGCTCTTTCATCGTCTTCACGTCGAAGTTCGAGTTGTGGCACCACGCCGCGAAGTAATGAATCAGCACAAGTTTTTTGCCTTTGATAGCTTCGCTCAAGCGAATGGTGTTGCCGTCCAGGGTGGCGAAGCTGAAGTCTTTGATTTCCATCTTGGCTTCGCGCAGCGGCACGTAGTAATGGCCTTTGTCGTCCTGGGCAACAGCCGAAATGCCAATGGTCAGCAAAACAGCAAAGAGCAGGTAAAAATTCTTCAGAAAGCAGGTCATCGTTTACCTCTATTTCATCAGAAAAACGTCAGCCGCAATTGTCACAAATAGAATTACGCTGACCCAGGCATTGGTGTTGAAGAAGGCTACATTCAGTCGCGAAAGATCGTCGGCGCGTACCAACCGGTGCTGATAGAACAACAACGCAGCCGTAGCGATGATGCCGACCAAGCCAATCCAGTGCAAGCCAGTCAGAAAGAATACCCAGACCAACGCCGCCAACATCGCCGCGTGCAGCGCGCGTGAAATCCACAAAGCCATCGCAATGCCAAATCGTTGCGGGATGGAATTTAATCCGGCTTCGTCGTCAAAGTCTCGATCCTGGCAGGAGTAAATGATGTCGAACCCGGCAGTCCACAACATTACCGCCAAGCTGAGCAACAACGGCACAGGCGAATCAATCGCTCCGCGCACTGCGATCCAGGCTCCGGTCGGCGCAATCGAAAGCGCCCAGCCCAGCGCCAGGTGTGAAAACGAAGTGAAGCGTTTGGTGTACGAGTAAAACAAAACCGAGAACAGCGCCACCGGCGACAGCCACAACGTCAACCGATTCAACATCGCCGCCGCCAGAAAAAAGACGGCTGCGGAAATCAGCGTGAACAGCGCAACGAAGTTCGTGCTTAGCAAACCGGCTGGAATCGCGCGAGTTGCAGTTCGCGGGTTGGCGGCGTCGAACTGGCGATCCACCAACCGATTGAAAGCCATCGCCGCCGAACGCGCTCCAACCATGGCGACAACGATCCACAGGATTTGCCACAGACCAGGCAAGCCATTAGCCGCCAGCACGGCTCCCAAAAAAGCGAATGGCAGCGCGAACAGCGTGTGTTCGATCTTGATCATTTCCAGCGTGGTTTTCAGATTATGAAGCATCTCTACAATTCCAAAGTGTGGCGGAGCGCGTCAGAAACATCCACCATTGTTTGTTGGGGCAAAGCGCCCAACACGGAATCAATCTCTGTCTCCAAAATCGTTGCCAGATTGTCGGTCATAATCACCGAGTCCAATCGCAATCCTGATTGCTGGCCTTCTGGCGAAGATTTCAGCACAAGCACGCGACTGGGGTTCTGAGCATTCACAAGATTGCTGGTAATCATGGCTATAATTGTTTGCGCCAATCCGGTTTTAAGCCGGTCTGACTGAATCACTAATGCAGGCCGCCGTTTCGCCGTGCGACGGTCTGAGTTTGGAAACAGCACTCGAACTACATCACCACGATTAGTCTTCATCGTAAACATCCATTTCCGGGCGATTCCATTCTTCAGCAAAGGCGCTCAAGCGCGCGCTCAAGTCCGCGGCCTGCTCCTCGTTGATTCCTCGCGTGGCTAGGTCTATTTCATTAAGCTCAATGAAAGTCACTAAAACTTTTGTCTGATTAACGGATGGCGGAATCGTGGAAAACTCCACTCTGCCATTTGAATAAACTCCTTCGACTGTCAGCATAGTGTTACTCCTTGGTTAATTTCTTCGACTACCTTCCCATCGAGTCTGTTGTTGGTGCGTTAAACCAAGATGATCCAGCAACCGATGACTGAAATGCTCAACCAGATCATCAATCGTTTTTGGAAAATGATAAAAGCTGGGCATCGCCGGGACAATGCGAACTCCCAGCCGAGCCAGTTTCAGCATATTTTCCAGGTGAATGGCGTTCAGCGGAGTTTCGCGCGGAACCAGAATCAACGTACGGTTTTCTTTCAAAATCACGTCGGCGGCTCGGTGAACCAGATCGCGCGTCAGGCCGCAGGCAATCGCCGCCAGAGTGCTCATGCTGCACGGAACGATGACCATCGCGTCGCTCAGGTAAGAGCCGCTGGCGATGGAAGCCCCAATGTCGTTGGTTGAATGAACAATCACTTTGTCGGAATCCTTGCCCAGCAGTTCGCGGATAACTCGCGGATCGGTTCCGGCGACTTTCAAGCCCAGTTCTTCGCCAACTACGCGAACGCCAGCCTGGGAAATGACCAAATCAATTCTGCCGACTTCCGGGTTGTCGTTCAGGTGTTTGAGCAAATTTTGCGCGTAAATTGAACCGCTTGCTCCGGTGATTCCAACAGTGATGGTTTTCATTGGCGTGAACTCGTTCTGGCTGTTTTTCAACCAGATGGGAACTATAGGAGTCGGTCTGAAAGCTTGTCAAGCAAGGCTTTCGGCGGCTATGTTGACGTTATGGATCAGGAACGATTGAAAGATTTACTGCAAAAATTCAAAGGCGGCGAGATCGAATTGGAGCAAGCTCTGGATGGTTTGCGCCACTTGCCGTTTGAAAGCCTGGGTTACGCCACGGTGGATCATCACCGCGCAATTCGGCAGGGATTCCCCGAAGTAATATTCGGGCAGGGCAAAACTTCGCCGCAGGTGGCGGGCATCGCCGAACGCTTGCTGGCACGTTCGTCGAATCTGTTGGTCACGCGCACCAACCGCGAAGCGTTTGAGCAGGTCAAACTGATCGCCGCCGACGCCGAGTTTCACGAAAGCTGCAACGCGATTTCCGTTCAGCGTGACAACGCCGTTCGCGGGCGAGGCACAATCGCCATCGTCACCGCCGGAACTTCGGACATTCCCGTCGCCGACGAAGCCGCCGTTACCGCCGAAATTATGGGCAATCAAATCGTGCGCCTGTTTGATGTCGGAGTCGCCGGAATCCATCGGGTCTTAAGCCAGCGAGAACTGCTGCAATCGGCCAAAGTCGTCGTTTGCGTCGCCGGAATGGAAGGCGCTCTACCCAGCGTGGTCGGCGGTCTGGTCAGTGTGCCGGTCATCGCCGTTCCGACCAGCATCGGTTACGGAGCCAGCTTTGGCGGAGTAGCGGCGCTGCTCGGAATGCTCAATTCCTGTTCGTCGAATGTGACGGTGGTCAACATTGATAACGGATTCGGCGCAGGCTTTGTCGCCAGTCTGATTAATCGAGAATGAGTTGCTTGACGCTTTGTTGACACTGGTTGAAACTCCGCGTCCTGTCCAGTACTCGAACTCATAACATTGCAAGGGAGAATTCATGGAAGCTTCTGAACCAAAGATTCACGACAAACTGTTCATCAACGGCCAATGGGTCACACCAGCCGGAACCGGAAAGATTGAAGTCATCAACTCCACCACCGAAGAAGTGATGGGGCGGATTCCCGAAGGCACAGCCGAAGACGTCAACGCCGCAGTTGCCGCCGCTAAAGCTGCGTTTGAAAGCTGGTCAACGACTCCGGTTGAAGAGCGTCGGCGTTACTTGCAACTGATTGCCGACAAACTGGCTGCGAAAAAAGAAGAGATTGCCGCGCTCGTAGCCGCTGAAGTCGGCATGCCGTTGCCGTTGGCGACTGCCGTCCAGGCCGGAATGCCCGCGATGGTCATGGGATCGTATGCCGAACTGCTGGGCAGTTTTCAGTTTGAAGAAACCATCGGCAAAGCTCTTGTGGTGAAAGAACCCATTGGCGTAGTCGGTTGCATCACTCCGTGGAACTTTCCGCTCCATCAGGTGATTTGCAAAGTCGCTCCTGCGCTGGCCGCAGGCTGCACCGTAGTTTTGAAACCCAGCGAAGTCGCCCCGCTGACGGCGTTTGTGCTGGCTGAAATCGTCGCCGAGGTCGGCTTGCCCGCCGGAGTTTTCAATCTGGTCACAGGTTTCGGCCCTGTCGTTGGCGAAGCGATTGTCGCTCACCCCGACGTAGACATGGTTTCGTTCACAGGTTCGACGCGCGCGGGCAAACGCGTCAGCGAAGTTGCCGCGCAAACCGTCAAGAAAGTTTCGCTGGAACTCGGCGGCAAATCGGCCAACGTGATTTTGGACGACGCCGATTTTGAAAAGGCGGTCAAAAGCGGCGTCGGCGCGTGTTACTTCAACTCCGGCCAGACCTGTTCGGCGCTGACCAGAATGCTGATTCCGCGTTCGCGTTACGACGAAGCCGTGGCGATTGCCAAGAAAACCGCCGAGGGCTTCACCGTTGGCGACCCGCTGGGTGGAGCCGCAAAGTTGGGCCCGCTGGTTTCGGCGACTCAGCGAGAGCGAGTCATCGGCTACATCAAAAAAGGAATTGAAGAAGGGGCGACGTTGGTTTGTGGCGGAGCCGAAATGCCAGAAGGTTTGACGAAAGGTTACTTCGTGCGCCCGACGATCTTCGCCAATGTACACAACAAAATGACCATCGCCCAGGAAGAAATCTTCGGCCCGGTGCTTTCGATCATTCCTTACGACGACGACGACGACGCAGTTAAAATTGCCAACGATACGATTTACGGTTTGGCTGGAGGCGTCTGGTCTGGCGATGCGGAACGCGCCAAACGAGTCGCTCGGCGTTTGCGAACTGGTCAGGTCGAAATCAACGGCGGCAGATTCAATCCTATGGCTCCTTTCGGCGGTTACAAACAATCAGGCAATGGCCGCGAACTTGGCAAGTACGGATTGGAAGAGTTTCTGGAAGTTAAAGCGATGCTGATGTAGCCAATGGCTGTTTGCAGTAAGTGTGGAGCGGTTCTTTACACGCTCCACACTCGATGAGACAAAACCAGTGGAGCGGGTAAAGAACCCGCTCCACACCGTACACACAATCGAAACGTTCCCTAAGATGCCCAGACTTCAGACAGGGTCTCAGCCTGTCGTAAAACCAGTTCGATGGCGCGCTGTTCGTAATCCGGCGGGTACTTGTACTTTCGCAAGATGCGTTTGACCATCAGCCGTAGCTTGGCGCGGACTGTTTCTCTAACTGACCAGTCAACCGTGACGTTCTTTCGCAAATTCTCCGTAAGTTCGGAGGCAATCTTTCGCAAGACTTCATCGCCCAATTCGCGCACTGAAGCTTCATTGGTTTCCAGCGCATCGTAAAAAGCCAACTCCGCATCGCTCAACTTCAATTCTTCGCCGCGCTTTGCTGCCTTATTGAAAACTTTCGCCATTGCAATCAATTCTTCGATCACCTGAGCGGTTTCGATGGCGCGGTTTCGGTACTTGGCCAGCGACTCAATGAGCATCTCAGAAAACTTGCGGCTTTGGACAATGTTGGTGGCAAAGCGCGATTTGATTTCATCTTTCAGCAATCGTTCCAACAATTCGACGGCCAAGTTGCGTTGCGGCATCAAGCGCACTTCGTTCAAAAACTCTTCTGACAAAATGCCGATGTTGGGCTTCTTCAAACCAGCCGCCGCGAAGATGTCAATGACCTCATTCGACATTACGGCCCGGCTGACGATCTGCCGCAGCGCGTGTTCCCGCTGTTCGTCGGTTAGCTTACTGGCAACAGTGTCGTGTTTATTGAGCACGGCTTTGATGGCTTGAAAGAAAGCAATCTCTTCGCGATAGACCAACGCTTCGTCGAGCGTGCAGCACAAGGCGAAGGCTTTCGTGATGGTGGCCACACAATCGGAAAAGCGCTGTTTGCCGTCACGTCCCCGGCTGTCTTCGCGCAAGCCCAAGATACGATCCGCCGCGCCGGGTAAGAGTGCGTAAGCGTCCGCCTCAAAATCTTCGTAATCGAATCCGTGCAGCATCCCGCGCGCGACTTCGATCTTTTCAATTAAAAGCGGGATTGCCTCTTCCGCGTCAAAGGTCGGTTTCCCTTGCCCGCCGCTGGCTGTGTAATCCTTGAGCGCCTGTTTCAGTTCCTGGCCGATGCCGATGTAATCCACGACCAGGCCGCCGGGTTTGTCTTTGAATACACGATTAACGCGCGCAATCGCCTGCATCAGCGTGTGGCCACGCATCGGCTTGTCAATGTACAGCGTGTGCAGGCAAGGTGCATCGAAACCCGTCAGCCACATATCGCGCACGATGACCAGTTGAAAATTGTCCTTCGGGTCTTTGAACCGCTTCGCCAGTTCCTTCTTGGTCTGTTTCGAGTAGATGTGCGGGCGCAGCAGTTCCTTGTCGCTGCTCGAACCAGTCATCACAACCTTGATTGCTCCTTTGTTTGGGTCGGGATCGTGCCATTCCGGTTTCAGCTTGATGATTTCGTTATAAAGCCGCGCGCAGATGTCGCGGCTCATACAGACGATCATCGCTTTGCCATCCAGGCTGCTTTGCCGGTTGACGAAATGTTGAATCAAATCAGCGGCAATCTTCTGCAATCGGGCTTCCGCGCCGACCAGTTTTTCCAGCGCAGCCCAGCGGCTTTTGATGCGCGCGCGGACAGCTTCTTCTTCGTCTTCAGTCAACTCTTCTACTTGTTCATCAATGTGCGGCGTCTCTTCGTCTCTCAGTTCCAGCTTGGCCAGGCGGCTTTCGTAATAGATCGGCACGGTTGCTTGATCTTGTTGCGCCTGCTCCATGTCGTAAACGTCAATGTAATCGCCAAAGACGCCGCGCGTGTCGCGGTCATCGGCTGAAACAGGCGTGCCGGTGAACGCAATGAACGAGGCGCTTTTCAGACCATCGCGCATGTGTTTGGCGTAGCCGTATTCCAGCGCGCCAGTCTCTTTGTTCATTCGCGCCAGTAAGCCGTATTGCGTGCGGTGCGCTTCGTCACAGATCACGATGATGTTGTCGCGGGCGGAAAGCAGCGGGAACTCTTTTTCGCCTT
>JAGNMH010000273.1 GCA_017991275.1 Acidobacteriota bacterium | reverse complement strand
CCAGACGATCAACTCGGCAAAGCTGGATAAAGACCTTTTGAATTCACTGAAATCTTACAGTTTGTTGACGGCCAAGCCAGTGCTTTACGCGGCCAACGTCGTTGATGCTGAGTTGTCGGGCGAAGAAGGGAAGTACGTCAAAGCCTTGCGCGAGGTGATCGAACGCGAAGGCGAACCCGCGGAAGTTGTCAGCTTTTCAGCCAAGATCGAAGCCGAACTTTCCGAATTGTCGAAAGAAGAGCGCGTGGAATTTCTGGCTTCGCTGGGATTGGAATCGGCTGGACTGGATCGGCTGATTCGCGCGGCCTATCACCTGCTGGGCTTGCAGACTTACTTCACCGCCGGAGAAAAAGAAGTTCGCGCCTGGACGATTCATCAGGGCGACACTGCCCCCAAAGCAGCGGCAGTCATCCACACCGATTTCGAACGCGGCTTTATCAGAGCCGAAACCATTGCCTTTGACGATTACATTGCTTGTGGCGGAGAAAAAGTGGCCAAAGAAAAAGGGCTGCTGCGCTCGGAAGGCAAAGAGTACATCGTCAAAGATGGCGACGTGATGCACTTCAGATTCAATGTGTGAGCTAGTGCCAAGCTTGGAAGCCTTGTTCATTTTCCATTGGTCAATTGTCATTTTTCATTGTTCACTCACGAGCCGCGCAAATGAAAAATGACAATTGGAAAATCGAAACTGGAAAATGAAGATTGAAGCGACGGAAAACCAACCAGAGAATCAGCTTACTAGCCAAGCTTCAGCATTCCCGTCTTTCCCTTCAGTCTGGGGTCTTTCAGCACGACATTATCAATCAGCCGAGTCTCGCCAAACTGCACGGCGGCTGAAACTAAAGCTTTTTGGTTTTCCAAATCATCCAGAGGATCCAGCTTTTCAGTGTCGGTGATGGCCAGGTAATCAATTTTTGCCAGCGATTCTTTTTCGATTTCCCGGCGTACGGCTTTCAGGATTTTGGCGGCTCGGCGTTCGCCGTCGGCAAACATTTCTTCGGCCAGGCGCAAGGCTCGATAGAGCACAGGGGCGGCTTTTCGTTCTTCAGCCGACAGCAATTCGTTTCGTGATGAATACGCCAGACCGTCGCTTTCGCGGGCAATAGCGGTGACGATGACTTCAACTGGCAGGTGAAGTTCGCGAACCATCTTTTTAACCATTGCCGTTTGTTGAGCATCTCGCTGGCCGACGAAAACGAATTGAGGATGAACTATGTTGAGCAAGATGTTCAGGGCGGTCATCACTCCCCGCAGGTGGCCGGGGCGCGATTGGCCCTCCAGTTTGTTGTTCAAGCCTTCGATTTCGACGTAGCTGGAAAAGCCTGGCGGGTATAGCTCTTCGGCGCCGGGGGCAAAGATGTAATCCACGTCAATCGGCGAAAGCTGGTCGGCGTCACGCGCCAAATCGCGGGGATAACTGTCAAAATCTTTGCCGGAATCGAACTGCGCCGGGTTGACGAAGATGGAAACGATGACTGCATCTGACATCCGTCGGGCGTCACGAATCATGCTCAGGTGGCCTTCGTGCAGAGCGCCCATCGTTGGCACAAAACCGATTGATCTTTCTTCCGTCCATAACTTGCGGGAAATTAACCGCATCTTCGCCGCTTTGGTAATGATCTCCATAACTGTCTGCCAAAAAGTTAAAGCGCCAGTTTGGAACTGGCGCTTTGTCCGGGTAAAGTCCTAATTGTTTTTCGCGTTGAAGCGTAGAGCCTGATTTTTGGGGCCTTGGGGCTGACAACCAGCCTCTGCTTCGACACTTTCTTCAATCTGTTGATCCGCAATCAAGTTCATCGGGATTCGCTCTTTTCTGACTGTAGAAGTCAAGGGCAATTATATGCCTGAGTTCAGGCTTTGCAATCAGACAGGCAAAAGCGAATTCGCGGTTTGGGGGGATGATTTTTCAAATCGGCGGGCAGCTTATTTCATTTTCGATTCAGTCAGTCGTTCTTCAAGCAGATCAATTGCCCGCAGCACAAGCTGGGTGTCGCGTTTGACCTGTAATCCCAACACGATCAACCCAACCAACAGCAGCATGTAGAAACCTCCCGAAGCCATGAAAATCAAAACGTGCAGTTTGTTGGAAAAATCCATCACCAACAGAAAGACGATGAAAAATGCCGTGTCTAAAATGGCGAAGCTGATGACGCCGAGTTTCAAATTGCGCTCGCTTTTTTCGACGCGGTCGAGCGCCTTGCCGCGAATTTCGTTGAGGTTGTTTGCTGACATAAATGACTCCTATCGCTGATGCTGTTGCCTTGTCTCGGTTGTTGATTTGCGGGTGAGCAAATAGATCAACGGCCCAAACGAGCCAAGTGCCAGTGTGGCGACTATCCACGGCCATACATTGCGGCCTGTTGCTTTGGCATCTTGCCACATCCAGACCATGACCAGGGTTAAAGCGATGACCAGATCGGCAAAAACCTGGCCTCCGCCAAAGCTCTGAAAGTGCGGTGCAATAATGCCCCAGAAGCCATGTTGCCAAAGAGCCACTGCGCTCAGTGCTCCAAATAAAATGAGTGTGACGATTAACAGAGTGCGTTGCATAGATGATCCTTTCAAATGGTCGTGCCTTAAAAAAGTATGGAGTTCAGGAATCAGTCTGCTGAGGAAATAGCAGCCTAAAGGCTGAACTCCATGTTTTTTCATTGGTTGGTGATCAGTTTTCGCAAACTGCCCAGCCCATAAGCCAGCCGCGATTTGACCGTGCCGAGCGCCAGGCCGAGTACGTCAGCAACTTCGTCAAGCTGCATTTCGTGCAGGTAATGCAGCACGATGACGACCCGGCTGGCCGGAGAGACTTGTTCAACCAGTTGCGAAACCAGTTCCGGCGTCAGGCTGTCGCGCACAGGTGTCGGCAAATCTTCCAGAACTGTTTCGTCAACGCTGGAATCAGACCAACGTCGCTCGTGTTTCAAATGCTTGAAAGCTTCGCGCGTAGCGATGCGATAAGCCCAGGGGCGAAAAACTTCAGGTTCGCGCAACCAACGCAATTTGCGATAAATGAGGATGAAAACTTCCTGCAGGATGTCTTCGGCAAGCGTGCGGGTGCCGACCAGACTGACGATGTACCGATAAAGCGGTTCCTGAACGAGTTGAAATAATTCGTCCAGGGCTTCGCGGTCGCCAGCCTGAGCGCGCAAAACCAAGAAGGTTTCCTGTTTTGGAATTTCCATCTCCCTCCTTCGCTAATAAAGAGGTGGAAAGTGAACGGAGAGTTCGGTTCAGCAGTAAGAAAAGTTCAGTACTCTTTGACCTTTGATGGCGAAAGCAGGAAGGCAAGTGCGACGACGCAAAGCATAACGCCTTCGACCATCAGCACTTTGGTCAACGGATAATGTTCGGCCAGAAAACCTGTTGCCAGCGCGCCCAGCGGAGCGCCTCCGCGGAACGAAAGCATGTAAATGCTCATCACACGTCCGCGCATTTCGTCGGTGACGATCAATTGCACCAGCGAAGCGATCATCGAAAAGACGAACATCATAAAAACGCTGGCAAGGAAAATCAGCGAATAGGCGAACCAAACCGAGTTGGCAAAAGTGAAAGTAATAATCGTCAGGCCAAAAGCGACCTGCATCATCAATGCTGTGCGGCCACGGTTTTTGATGTTGCTCAGTCCGGCGACGATCAACGCTCCGACGACCGAGCCTGCGCCGGAAATTGAAATCAGAGTCGCGTTGCCGGCGGGGCCGGTATGAAAAACGTCCTTGGCCAGCACGGCTGAAAAAATCATCGCCTGCATGCCCAGGCTGGTTGCGGCAAACGACAGCACGGTCAACGAACGCAGAGCTTCCTGATGCCAGACGAATTTCAACCCTTCCAGCATTTCAATTCGCATTCCGCTGCCTTTGCCTTGCGGGATGTAACCGACGCGCAAAGTCATCAGTGAAAAGATCACCGCCAAAAACGACAGGCTGTTGAACCCAAAACTGATCGAAGCGGCCAACAATTGGTTGCCAAAAACGGCGAAAGGAATGCTGCTGATGGTTGGGCCGACGACGCGCGCCAGATGAAACTGAATCGAGTTCAAAGCAATGGCGTTCGGCAAATCTTTCTTTTCAACCAGTGTGGGAATCAGCGCCTGGTAAGCCGGGCCGCCGAACGCCTGACCGCAACCGGCGATAAACGAAAGCGCAATTGCGCACCAGACCAAAACCATTGCCGGAGCTTCGACAAAGGCCAGAATTGCCAGAGTCAGCGCGCAGGCCAGTTGAGTCCATTGCGAAGCAAGCAAAATTCGTCGCCGGTCAATTCGGTCGGCTAAAACTCCGCCGACCAGCGTGAACAGCAAAACCGGAGCCGTCGCCGCAAAAGCCAGAATTCCCGTGTAACTTGGTTTATGAGTAAGCTGATAGATGATCCAGGCCAGAGCCGCTTCTTGCAGGTGAGTTCCCGCGCTGGAAGTGAATGCGCCAAACCAGAGTAGTCGAAACTCACGATAGCTGAAGGCGTGAAATACTCGCGCCAGCGTGCTTTGCTTCTGTTCCGTTTCCGTGGTTGCCGGTTGGGGTGCGGTGGCGGGAGTATTCATTGAGTGATGAGGGCGGAAAGATAAGCGATGAAGGCAGAGGCGGAATCAAAAGGAAAATCCTTATCCTTTCGCATTCCGCCTTCATCCATTTCAATTTAGTTAGTTGGTGATGTCGTGGGTCTGGCTCTGTCCGCGAATGGGCAAATAAACTTCGTACCATTCTTTCTGAGCCGGAGTGTCAACATAAGCCTTGAGCGCGGCTTCGTCCTTGAACTCCATAACCATCACAGCGTCCGTCCCCTGAACTTTAAGCGGCTTCAGCCAGACATTTTTGATGCCTGCATACTTGGAAGCCATCGTTTTGACACCGTCAACGGCTGCCTGTTTTTGAGCGTCGGTCGTTCCTTCTTTCCATTTCACGGTGACAATGTGGAGCACGGATTTCGGTTGGCCGAATTTGTTCTGACCGATTGCTACACCCACGGCGAAAATCGCCACTACGACACAGGCAAAAACAGCCCGGCGAGTAATCGAATTCATAATTGATGTTCTCCTAAAAAATGAACTTTTGATTTGTTAATGTCTGGCGGCAACGGCCACCACGAAAGCCTGGCCATACTACTATGCAGGTTTTGGCCGCTCAAGACATCAACCCTGTCTTACTTTTTCTTGCCGGTGAAAGTTCCTTCACCCAGACCGGCCAGGCTCAATTTGCCTTTCATGGTTTTGCCGTCGGTTGTGCCGGTGTAAGTCACAGTGCCTTCGACCTGGCCGCTGACTTTGAAGGAAAATTCGATTTTGTCGCCTTTGACCGTGCCGGCCACAGCCGCTTCGCCCAGCAATCCTTTGTAATTGCCTGTCAGCTTTTCGCCATCCTGTTTGAAGGTGAAGCCAGGGGTGCCGGAAGCTTGTTCGGTTTGGACTTCGATATCCCAGGCGCCTGTGACGTCAACTTTGGCGCTGGACATGGACGAAGCTGCTGACGGAGCCGCCGCCGCGCCAACACGTTTGGCGCTCCATTCGTCTTCGGCCATTCCGCCGAAGCTGGCCATGCCTTTGATATTGTCGCCGTCAATTTTTCCGGTCATGGTGATGGCCAGATCATTGCCGTTGTAATTGACGACGTAGGTAAACTGAACGTCGTTGCCTTTGGCATTGCCTTTCAACGGAGTTTTATTTTCTTTGATTTCGCCGGTCAGCGCCTCGCCGTCAATTTTCAACGCAACGGTGAAATTGCGAACTCCGCCAGGAGTGCTCAGCGCGACAGCCCAATCGCCGGCCGCAGGTGATTGCGCCGCAGCGGTTACACCCGCGATCATAGCCAGCGCGAAAACAGAGAGAGTGCTCAGAAGCTTTTTCATAAGGTGGTTTCCTTTCGTCTTTGTTGATTGAAGATGTTTTGGAGATCAGTTGTCGTCAATTGCCGTCAGGCCTCATTACGCGCGAAGCCTACACTTCGGTTTTTGAAGCGTCAAACCGTGATATAGAATGCGCCGCGTTTCATTCACCACTACTTTTCCGAAGGAGCATTTATGCCAGCAAGAGAGATCACAAGCTTGGAAGAACTTCGTTCGTTGGTCGGCCAGGAAGTCGGCACGGGCGAATGGTTGGAAGTCACACAGGAACGGATCAACCTTTTTGCCGACGCGACAGGCGACCACCAATGGATTCACATTGACGTTGAACGCGCAAAGGCAGAATCGCCTTATGGCACAACAATCGCTCACGGCTTTTTGACCATGTCGCTGATGGTAGAGCTGATGGCCAAAACCGTTCAGGTCAAGATCCCCGTCAAAATGGGAATCAATTATGGTTTGAATAAAGTTCGCTTTGTTTCCGCCGTTCCCGCCGGGGCAAAAATTCGTTCGCGCGTGGTGCTGTCAAACCTGGAAGATTTTCCCGGCGGCCAGCAATTGACCTGGGGAATCACCGTCGAACGCGAAGGTTCCGATAAACCGGCCTGCGTGGCTGAATGGCTGACGCGGTATTACGTTTAGTTGGTTATGAGATTTTCAATCCCTCTTTCATCATCGAGTTACCTGCGAACCTTTGAAGCCGAAATTGATGTGACGGCTGAAAACGAAATCTTAGTTCGCGGAATGATGAGCGACCATCGCTTCGCGTTTGAACACACCTGGACGGTTCGCACGCCCGCTTACGAAATCGTTGCAGCCACGGCAATGCAAATTGCCGGTGACAAAGCCGATTTCGATCCTGAACTGTGCAACCTCTATTCGGGAATTGCCGGAGTCACAATCGGGCGAGGCTTTTCAAAGCGAATCGTTTCGGCACTGGGCGACCTGCCCGGCGCGAATGAACATTTGCTGATGGCGATTGAAATGGCTCGCGTGGGGCAGCAGGTTTATCAGTACACGCCGGAATTCGAAGCCCAATTTCCCTACGCCGAAAGCGGCACGACCGAAGCCGCTTACATCGCGTGGCAGAAAGATCGCGAATACATGAACCTCGGCAATTCCTGTTACGCATATCGCGATGACACCGAAGCCTTGTTTGCTGAAAGAGAAGTCTTATGCGGTTTTGATTCCGCGCTTACTCGACCCAAACCTGGCGACAAACGAGTTTTCTGGCGCAGCAAAACCCTTTCCGTCAACCTGACCAACAGCGGATACGAATGCGAAAGCTTTATGCAAGACCGCATCCACGACATCAAAATCAGCTTTGATTTGTCGCGGGAAGGGGTAATCTCAAACGCCCG
>JAGNMH010000272.1 GCA_017991275.1 Acidobacteriota bacterium | reverse complement strand
AAAATCCATACGCGAAAAAGTCGCCAACCGGACAATGCCTCCGTGGCACGCCGATTCGCACTTTGGAGAATGGGCGAATGATCGCCGACTGACTCAAAAGGAAATTGACACGATTACTGCCTGGGTGGATGGCGGCGCGAAGGAAGGTGAGCCGAAGGATTTACCGGCAGCGCCGAAGTTCGTCGAAGGCTGGGGCATTGGCGCTCCCGATGTAGTGGTGAGCATGCCGGAACCTTACACCGTTGAAGCCACTGGGCCGGATGAATATCAATACTTCGAGGTTCCGACCGGGTTCACCGAAGACAAATACGTTCGTGCCATCGAAGCACGTCCGGGCAATCGCAAAGTCGTTCATCACATCGTCGTCTTCGTCGTGCCCCCCGCGCCTAAAACCGATGCACCCAAGCTGAGCAAAGAAGAATTGGCCAAGCTGCGCGAGCAACGAGAGAAGGAAAGCATCACTTACAAAGATGGGTTCTTGCAGCGTGTGAAAGCGGATGCGCCGGTTCACAACGATGGTTGCGCATTACCGAACGGCGGCGGCGGGTCTTTGCGCGACGCCAGCAAACGAGAGCCGGTTGCCACCCTGCTGACTGTCTGGGCGCCAGGCCGCGACATCAATGTATGGGAACCGGAAATGGTCAAGAAAATCCCCGCCGGATCGAAACTCATTTTCCAGATGCATTACAACAAGGCTGCCGGTTCAGTTCAGATTGATCGTTCAAGTATCGGCCTGATTTTTTCAAAAGCGCCGATTGCCAAGCTGCACACCACAGAGTTGATTTTCAACGCCTACATGCAAATCCCTGCTGGCGCGGAGCGCCATCAAGCAACCGCTTGCTGGACGGCGCAAAGCGACATCAAGCTGACCGCGATCATGCCGCACATGCACGTGCGCGGCTCGGCTATGCAGGTCGAAGCTGTTTATCCTAATGGCCGAAAAGAGATGTTGCTCAACGTGCCAGGCTACGACTTCGCGTGGCAAACCAATTACACCCTGAAGCAACCTCTGACCGTGCCCAAAGGAACGACTTTTTTCGTGACGGCATGGTTCGACAACTCCGCGAAAAACAAATTCAATCCCGATCCGACCAAAGCCGTGCGTTGGGGCGACCCGACCTACGACGAGATGCTGGCTTGCTTCGTTGATTACACGGTTGACGGCCAACAGTTGAAGGTCAACGCAGCAGCCAATTCAACCGAAGAAAAATAGCCTTTGGGCAAGTGCCGGAACGCGGAATTCTTTATCTGCGTTCCGGCAAACGCGAACTATTCCGCTTCACGCTGCTGAATGAAAAAATCAACCAGTTCATCTGCCGAGTTGTGCATCTCGACCGCGAATCGCCCAACGCGACTGGTGAAGTAATTGAACATCCAAACCGCCGGAATCGCCACCACCAATCCAAAAGCCGTTGCCACCAAAGCCTCGGAAATGCCTCCGGCGACGGTAGTGAAGCCGGCGCTTTGGTCGCTGTTCATTTTGTGAAAAGCGTCAATGATGCCGATCACAGTTCCGAACAAACCTACGAACGGCGCGGTTGAACCGACGGTGGCAAGACTGGAAAGCCCGCGTTGCAAATCGGCGCTTTTCATCGTTGCGGCTCGGCGCAAAGCGCGCTTGGCTTTTCTCATTTGTCTCTCAGAATTTTTGGCAGAGCTTTGGGCCGAGTTCTGCCCTTGCTGCGAAGCCAGTTCCTGCAAACCTGAGTTGACGACGACGGCCAGATGACTGCGGCGATAATGCTGAGAAAGTTTGATGGCTTCTTCGATGTGCGCCGAGCGCAACATCTCAGCCACGCGCGGAGCGAATTCACGCGACTGTTTGGCCGCCGCACTGAAGGTCAAATATCTTTCCAGCATCACCGCAATCGAATAGATGGACATAATCGCCAGGATGACCATGACTGCTATGCCATACCAGCTCATTACACGCAGCAATTCCAAAGGCGATGACGGCAGTGAAGTCGGGCTGCCGCCTTGCATTGCCAAAGTAATTGAAGCCGCCGCGTCGGAAAGTTGCACGTAACATTCCGTCAGGACCAAGCGAACAAACGGATCCATAAACTTACCTCCCAGATTGTTTGAGTTGTTTCAGGGATTGATACGCCCACAGCCGATTAACGCGCATCAGCAAAGAGATTCGCGGTAAAAGACTCCGCGAAATGCCGAAGGTTCCCGATCCATTTGCTGGCTAAACGGAAAAAGGCGCAACCAATGCGAAAACTCGCCCGGTTGCGCCTTTAAGCTATGAGTTGATCGTAGTTTTATTTCGGCATCTTTTCGCCGCGTCGAACCAGCGTGTGAAGAACACCTTTTTCATCGCGGTGGAAAAGAGCGACATCGGCGTTCTTTAGCTGAGCATAAAAGACCACTTCGCCTCGGTCGTTGATCGAAGGCTGCTGGAAGTTGTTGAAAATCTCGAACTGGTCTTTACCGCCTGGAATTTTCTGTTCCATCAAGGCGATGGCTTCGATTCCTTTTGAAGTTTTGATGAACATTCCGCGATTTTTTCCGCTGAAGTTTCCGACAAAAGCGATGTCACCACGCGCATTGATTGCGGGCGAAAGGAAATCTTCAAACGTCCCACCGCCCGGAACCGGGTCGCCTTTTTTCACCACGACTTGAGTAGCGCCAGTGGTGCTTTTGAAAAACAGGCCGCGGCCGGCGTCTTCGGCTTTCTGTGCGTCGTAGAATCCCGCAAAAGCCACTTCACCTTTGCTATTTAGTGCCGGAGTTCGATTGCCAAATCCCAAAAAGTTTGACCCCTTCATCGGCGTTGGTCTTCCGACATAAGCCACCAACTCAAGCCCGCTGGGACGATAGACAAAGACTCCACTCTTTTCACCGATGCGAGCCATGAAAGCGACTTCATTTCGATCATTGATCGCCGTCGGGTAGTAATGCTCGGAAAAGGTTTCCTCCCCGCCAATCACGCCAACTTTCTGGCCGCTGCGGACGACCAATCGCAACTGGCCATTTTCAACCATAAACAGCCCTTTGCCATCGGGGTCGCTGTACATTGCGATAAAGGCGGTCACTCCCTTGCTGTTTGTCGAACCGTTGCTGAAACCGCTGAAGTGGGATGGCATTTTCGGCACTTCGTCGCCAAGTCTGACCAGGTTTTTCAAACCGTCAGCAGTCTTGATATACAAACCGCCGTTTCTGTTTATGGAGGTTTGGCCCGCCGGATCATTCGGATCAAGAGGAACAAATGTCGGCTTGGCTGTTGGCGCTCCAAACCCCGAAAAGAATGTCAGATCACCGCTATCGTTAAAACTCGGAACACTAAAACCGAAGATTGATTCAGGCAAATTCGAGGCCTTTTCACCTTCGCGAGTGATCTTCCAACTGCCATCACTTTGCCGAACAAAGATAGCCTGGCCGGTATTGTTGACCGCTCCGGGTTTTTGGAAAAGCGCAAGAAAAGCTATCTCGCCTTTGTTGTTGATAACCGGAAAACGGAAGTTGCCGAAATCTTCAGGAGTGATGGTTTTCGATTCAAGAGCAGCTTCGACTTTGGTTCTGGCCGTAAGCGCCACCGGTTCTTCCTGAGTTGCGCTTGTAACTTTTTCGCCCGGCTTCTGCACTGCACCCGCATTTGCAACAAGACTTTGGCCGATAAATCCGGCCAGGATCAAAACCGATAAAAACAAAAATTGACGATAACGCATAACGATATTTCTACCTCCAAATCGCAAATCGTAAGTTGAGTTGAGGAATGCGGGGCGCTACAAAAAAAAATTATGTGGAACTGAGAGCGTGATTGATTGCGCCTTCAGCCCATACGCGAAAATCGGGGCGCAATCCAGGCAGGCTATCCAGAATTTTGCCGTCCTTGCCAAAGATGAATGTTTGAGGAATTGGCATACGCGGATCATTGCCATTGGCCACGTTGAACAAACCGAACATATCACGCGGAGAAAAACCTATACGGTATTCCATTGAAAACTGCTCCACAAAAAGTTCAACGCGGTTACGTTCCATCTGTGGGTCTTCTACTGTCAGGCCTACAATTTCGACGCCTTTGTCTTTGAATTGTTTGTGCAGGGCAATCAAATCAGGAATTTCACGACGGCAAGGGCCGCACCACGTAGCCCAAAAGTTGACCAGTACAACTTTTTTGCTGCCAACCAAATCGCCAAATTTGATGTTGCCACCGGTCAGCATCGGCAAAGTTGCTTCATTTACGCTGCTATCCAACTTGCCGCGTAAACTGGCGGGTGGGCGGTAATTACTCTTGGTGGAAGATTGATTGTCGGCCACGCTGCCAGCAGAGCAAGCGGTCAAACATACAACTGCAAGTAAGAGGACAATTCTGGAAATCCGGCGAGCCGTCAAAACTGGCGCACTTTGCGGTGAAAAACTGAATTGGAACATTTGATCTGTCTGCCTTAGTTGAAGAAGTTACAAATTCGCGTTCGTGATTGGGCTTTTTTGGGCTTAAATAATTAAGCCAGTAACGAACGGGCTGCATGATAGCCTGCCCTTTCCGTCAAAAACAACCGTGCTTTTCTCAGCATTCCAATTTCACTGGCTGTCGTTGACCGGCTTGGCTGCTCCCACTGCCTCCGCCACAGCCGAAGTCAGCATTTTCCTGCCAAGTTGGTTGTTGTAACCGATTAGACGCTTCACCAATTTGCCGTCTTTGCCGAAAATAAAAGTCTGAGGGATTCTCATCGCGGCTGAGCCGTTATTGAAAGCCAGGTAAAGCTGTTCGGATGCAAAACCAACTTCATAGTTCATGCCATATTCTTTAACGAATGATTTCACCCTTTCCCGGTGAGCCTTCGGATCTTCTGTCGTCAAGCCAATAACGATCAACCCATCTTTTTTGTACTGTTCAGCCAATTCGACCAGATGAGGAATCTCCTGGCGGCAAGGCCCGCACCATGTAGCCCAAACATCCAAAACCACTGGCTTGCCCTCGCTGAGCAATTTGTTCAACCCGATCTTTTTCCCATTCAGAGTTTGCACAATGAACTTTTCGGCCTTGATCTCGTCAAGCGTCGGTTCTGTCGGAAGCTGCGCCGAAGCTTTTAGACCAAACGTCGCCATCGCCATAACCGACACAAACAACAAATATTTTGATAACTGCCTCATGTTCCAAACCTCACATCTCAAATTTTTTGCTTTCGCTGTTTGGTGTTCTGATTGAACTCCGGCATCGCCGGGCCGGCCCCTATTGCCAGAACTTCTCCGCGTTGATCGGCGATCAAACCGTCGCAAACTTTGCGGCGAAATCTTTGACTGCGTTCGACGGCCAGATGCTCAACCAGCATTTGCATTCGAAACCAGGAAGATTCCAGGTCATCGGCCAGCCGTGAAATTTTTGTGATGTCGTAAGGCACTGCCACAGCCGTTACTCCCAGTCGAGCAAACACCGACAGGTAACGCGCCGTCGCCAAATCAGGGCACAGCGATCTCCGTTTGCCTACTTTTAATTCAACCCCCAGCAAAGTGTGCATAACTTCGACTTCGACTTTTTTCGCCGGAGCATTAAGTTGATAACTTCGCGTGCGTATGGTGCGAATGCGATCCCGGTAAATCGCCGAGATAAGCTGTTCGCCCATCGTCAGCTTCACTTCCGCTATCAATTCATCTGCCTTGACTGCGCGTTCGGCCATTACAGTTTCTCGTTCAAAGCATCGGCAACGGTGTGAACGTCTTTGTCGCCCCGCCCTGACAGGTTGACCAAAATTACGTCTTCCGACGACAAACGTGGAGCCAGCTTCACGACTTCGGCAATCGCGTGTGAAGATTCCAGCGCGGGAATGATTCCTTCCATCTTCGATAACAACTGAAACGCCGCCAGAGCTTCGTCGTCGTTGGCGAAAACGTATTCGGCTCGGCCAGTGTCGTGCAGATGAGAATGTTCCGGTCCCACGCTGGCATAATCCAATCCTGCTGAAATCGAATGAGTCAGCGAAACCTGGCCTCGATCATCCTGCAAAACGTAGCTTCGAGTTCCCTGCAAGACGCCGATTCGTCCGCCGCCTTCTTCCAGAAAACGAGCCGCATGTTCACCAAGCGAAAGCCCGCGTCCGCCAGCTTCGACTCCGATCATCTTGACCGAACTATCGTTCAGGAAATCGTAAAACAAACCCATCGCGTTGCTGCCGCCGCCTACGCAAGCAACCAGATAATCCGGCAGTCGCCCGATTCGCTCCAGCATTTGAGCGCGAGCTTCGCGGCCAATCACGCTCTGAAAATCGCGCACCATCATCGGATACGGATGCGGCCCCAACACGGAACCAAGCAGGTAATGCGTGTCGCCAACGTTCGTCACCCAATCGCGCAGAGCTTCGTTGATGGCGTCTTTCAAGGTCTTGCTGCCGGATTCGACGCCGACGACTTCAGCGCCCATCAACCGCATGCGGAAAACGTTCAGCGCCTGTCGCCGCATGTCTTCGGTTCCCATGTAAACCACACACTCAAGCCCAGCCCACGCGCAAACCGTCGCCGTAGCCACTCCGTGCTGACCGGCTCCGGTTTCAGCAATGATGCGACGTTTGCCCATTCGTTTGGCCAACAGAATCTGGCCGACCGCGTTGTTGATCTTGTGAGCGCCGGTGTGATTCAGGTCTTCGCGTTTCAAGTAAATCTGCGCGCCGCCCAGATGATTTGTCAGCCGCTCAGCAAAAGTAATCGGCGAAGGTCGTCCAACGAAATCCTTCAACAGACGATGGAATTCTTCCTGAAAAATAGGATCGTCTTTGGCCACGGCGTAGGCAGTTTTCAATTCGTCCAGCGCATACATCAAAGTTTCGGGCACGAAGCTGCCGCCATATGCTCCAAAGTGTCCGCTGGAATCCGGCAAAGCGGAAAAATTCATTTGATCGTCTCCATCTCCTGTTTCAATTGTTTGAGTTTGTCGGCGGCCTTGATACCGGGCGCGCTTTCGACGCCGCTGTTCACATCTAAGGCAAACGGCTGAACTGCCTGAATCGCTTCGGCGATGTTTTCCGGCGACAAGCCGCCAGCCAAAAATAACCGGGTCAGCTTAGCGGCTTCGCGCGCAACTTCCCAATTCGCAGTCTTACCCGTGCCGCCATAAAGATTCTTATCGAAAGCATCCAGCAGGATTGCCCACGCCGGATACTTCAAAACCTGCTGCACATCGAAACTTTCGCCAACTCGTAAAGCTTTGATAACCCGCTCGGCTCCGACTGCCGCGCAGTAAGCCGCGTCTTCG
>JAGNMH010000271.1 GCA_017991275.1 Acidobacteriota bacterium | reverse complement strand
GCGGCTTCACAGCCTGGAAGCAAGCCAAGTTCAATCGCTGGAGATTTACCAAAAACTGAGCGACGAAATAGACAAAAAAATTCAACAAGCCGAAGAGAAACTGCGACAGTTTGAAGCTGCAAAAGAAGCCGCCAAAGCTGACCGCAATCCACCAACCTCAAATCAGGAGAAACCATGAGCAACGAACAAAAAGATTTTGGCCGCAGACAATTCATCAAAACTACTGCGCTGGCCGGATTAAGCGCGCCACTGCTGGCTGGCGAAACGCTGGCCGATCAGCAATCGCCCCAAGCAATTGGCAAAGCTCGCCCTGTGGTGATTTCCAGCGCCAACTCCAATCGCGGCCCAGACGGCAGCGTTTTCAACGGCGGCATTGATTGCGTCAGCAAAGCGATGGAAATTTTGAAGCGCGGCGGCGACACGCTGGAAGCCGTCGTCGCAGGCGTCAACATTGTCGAAAGTGATCCGCGCGACAATTCAGTTGGTTACGGTGGATTGCCGAATGCCGAAGGCGATGTCGAACTGGATTCATGTTGCATGCATGGCCCTTCGCGCAGAGCCGGTTCGGTCGCCAGCATTCGCCACATCAAAAACCCTGCTTCGGTGGCCAAACTTGTTCTGGAACGAACAGATCACATCATGCTGGTCGGCGAAGGCGCGCTGCGGTTCGCGCTGGCTCACGGCTTCAAGAAAGAAGATTTGCTGACCGAAGATTCGCGCAAAATCTGGTTGAAGTGGAAAGAAGAAATGAGCGACAACGATGCCTGGGGGCCAAGCCCAAATCATCCGAAACCCGCCTCGGCGTCTTCATCTGCAACTGGCAAAAAAATCGCCAGCACGTTGACGACTCCGGCTGATGTAGCTTTCAACGAATGGGCTGCGGATGTAATTCGCCGTCGTCCAACCGGCACCATCAACTGCCTGGCGGTTGACGCCAGCGGAGACATTTCAGGCGTAACCACAACTTCAGGCTTGGCGTGGAAAATTCCCGGTCGCGTTGGAGATTCGCCCATCATTGGCGCGGGCTTATACGTGGACAACGAAGTCGGCGCGGCTGGCTCAACCGGGCGAGGCGAAGAAAACATCTACATCTGCGGCGGCCATACAATTGTCGAAAACATGCGTCGAGGTATGAATCCCACTGAAGCGGCGCTGGATGTGCTGAAACGCATCTCGCATCGTTACGGCGACAACCTGAATGAATTGTCCAAATTCAGCATCACGTTTTACGCCGTCAACAAAGCCGGCGAATACGGTGCAGCAAATTTGTGGAAAGGCGGCAAGTTCGCCGTTCACGACGGCACACAGGCACGGGTGCTGGAAACAGCTTATCTTTACGAAAAGAAAAAACAGTAGAACTTAAGCAGCTATTCTGTCTCTAAAGCTTCTTGCTTCGGGTACGGAAAACGAACCTGTTATCTGATTAGTTTGACTGCGGACTTCAAGCTTTCGCTTTTCAGAGCCATGTGCGAGTCATTCCAAACAACTTTTCCGCCGCGAAACAGAATTGCCTGCGGTGATTCGTGCTGAATCGCAGACAGTGTGGCAAGCTCGTTGCTGACTTCCCTCGCTTTTTGAACGACTATCACACAGTTGAGAACTGCCAAGCTTTCAGGCGATTGCAGATATCTTTCAAATTCTACAAAAGCCCGCTGGCTGATACCGCAGGTGTTACTGTGTTTGAAAAACAACACGGGCTGTTTTCCGCTCTGCCGAATCAATGCAGCAAGGTCAGCGATTGAAACGATCTCTTGGAATTCTGCCATTGTGATTAATTCTCCGATGAATGAATAAGTTTTAGAATGACTGAGAAATAACATTCAAAAATTTTTGGCGCAACCGAAGCCAAACGTAGCTTCTCCTTCATAAAAAAGGCCGTCGGTCCCGAAGGGCCAACGGCCTTAAGTGCAGCGATTTACTGCGGGAGAGCGCTCCGTCAATACCAGCAGGTGGTGAGCGGCGCGCAAATCTTGAGCATCAAGGATCAACAAAAGGACAAAGAATGCCTCTGGTCGAAGTGATGTTATTAAAGGCTTCCAGATATACGGCTAGCTGGTCAATTTCCATGTCAGTTCCAGTGCCGAAGATCATGCGGGCTTGAGCCATAAGCTCGAGCAGTCGTGGATCGCCCGGTATCCTGATAATCACGTTTACTCCCAGATAGAAACACGACCCGCGATTGAAGACTGATCTTGGGAAGCTCAACGCATTGAGTTGCGCGGCGACAAACTGAGCATTTAACCGATCTTTTGCGGTATCCATTCCCATCAGCGCAGTCACTACTTCATCATCATTCACCGCCGCTCGATTCAGCGAGAGAATAAAAATTGAGCCGACTCCGCCATTCGCGTCATAAACCGCCCTTCGCGCGCCATCAAACAACATCCACATATCAACGCTGTTGAAACAGGCTGGTGTGCATTCATCGGTCGGCGGCAAAGCGTCAAGGAAATTGTTTTCGACGCTGTCCTCGCTCGCTTCCAGCACGGCGTTGATATTATTCAAATCAATTGCGGTGTTTCCGACGCCTGGTAAAACTCCGGTATCCAGATAATTCGGCAAATTGACTTCGGTTACGCGATAAATTCCCGGCATCAACATGCTGAATTTATACTCGCCATTGGCATTGGTTGTTGTCATCGAATCAATGCCATTGCCACTTAATTTGACGGTGACTCCTGGAATAGACATTTCGCCCGGATCGATCTTTCCATTTGCATTTGCGTCATTGATAACGCGACCGGCCACCGAAGCGAACGGTTCGATCATTACTTCTTTGAATCCAACTGCGTCAATTTCGACTTCATTGCTTTGAGCAATGTTGCCGGGAACTTTTCCTGTGGAATCGGCGCGATAAAACTTCTCATCACGTGTGCGGTTAGCGTAAACAGCAACGTATTTAACGGCTACCGGATTTCCGCTGCCATCGCGGAATTGCCATTGCGATGCAAAATCATCACTTTCCTGCGGCGACGGATCGGAGCCAGCTGGACGTGCGGTAAAAGGACTGGAGCCGTTGTAATCCTTAAAGCCATCTGCAAAAACTCTGGTCATTGTAGCTCTGAACCATTTGTTGTTCGGCAACACACCAGTTCCACCTCGCCCAAAATAGCCAGGTGTCTGAGCAGCCAACAGCGATTCATCCCGGTCGTTTGTCCCCCAGACAGTAAACTCAGTAGCTTCGAGCAGGACATTGCCCAACCCGCCCGCTGGTGGGTTTGCGGCTTTCGGGCCATAACCGGGAATCTCAGGGTCAAAGAGGTGGTCAATCGAAGGAAATACTGTCACTTCACGCGTGGCAACCAAGTCATTCTGCTCACCAACCTGCCAGATGAAGGCCTGCAATCCGATGTGAACAAAGCGGAAACCAGGATTGATTCTACGGCCTCCGACTATGACTTCATTGCGGGGGTCAAGGCTGTCCAAATCGCCAACGTTGTTGGCTGCCTGCCCTATACTGAAGACATTCAGATTCTCAAAATCATAACGATCGTTGAAACCGTTGCCTGTGTCACCCGCCAGGTCGCCAACTTGCGGCACATTCGAAGCGAAACCAAATGCAAGCCGCGCTAATTTGTAATCAGTGCCAAGACTTCCCGCCGTTCCGTCAACAGTCGGCAAAGTAATTTGGCCAGCCGGACTGTCATAGGTGCGATTGGGTGCGCTCTGTCCGAAAGTCAGAAAGTTTGCACGCAGTGCAAACACCGTCAGCCCAATGGCAATCAACCCAAGTATTGATAAAACTCTTGATTTCAATTTTTCCTCCTCTAGCTGAAGCTCTCCGAAAACGTGAGGCCGGAAAGCCATAACGCCCACATGCATCCATATAAAGCGACACATTTGAGCCACGAGTGGCCATATCCAAACATTCAAAATTTGAGATAAAGATGATTAACCGAAGGTCGTGAACATTAAACTGCCACACAGCAACGGGGGCTGCAGGAGGGTCAAGATCAATGGCAGAAAATTGCTAAATACTGTCAGGGCAATCGCAAGTAAAATATTGGGCTTACCAGCGACACATACGGTTCACGAATTCAGTAAAGGTCTGATGCCGTTTTGGCAGCTACAGTCGTTTCTGCAAACACAGCACACAAAACTTATACAAATTGCTTCAGCTTTCACAGAAGCAAAAAACAATTCCAATTTTTTCGGCAACGAGATTGATCGAACTCTAGGGGGCGATATGGACCGATTTATTATGTGAGAATGCCAGGGTGTTCCTGACTTCGATCCAGTCACTATCAATTGATCTATTTTCAGAATCTTTTGTGAAGAGTGGTGAGGCATAACCACGCTTTAGAATACTCAAGCGCGGCGGATTATACACAGCGACCTGTACCTGTTCAACCGATTTATCCTTAATTATGGCCTTCAAAAATTAAATTTCAGCTTTATCATTTTACTACTAAGCGCTGTTTATGACTCATCCCTTGCATCGTTTTATAGCTTTCGATAAATGGCACCGCCAGCATCTCTGTAAATCAAATTTACTGGCCGGGGCGCTTGTCTGGAAACACACATGCTCTTTACAATGTCCTTTAACAATTTGTCACTCTCTTGAAACACTGTTCAATAGTCTTTCGTACTGGCTGACGGTCGAAAGATTTCCATCAAAACAAGATTTGGTAACACAAGTTTTAATACCAAAAACAAGACACGAATCATTATCCTCTGGAGGGATCTAGGCTCATGGCAGTCTCTAGAAACAAAAAAATCATCATCGGAGTAGGAGTTCTATTAGTTATCGGCGCTATCGTTGCCGCTACTGTTTGGGGACGGCGCGGAGATTTGCCGGAAGTTCAGGTAGCTAAAGTCCAAAAGCGGGCGCTTTTAGAATCCAAAGTCACGGCCAACGGCGAAGTTCGCCCTATTCAATTTATCAACCTCACTGCTGAAGTTGCCGGTCGCGTCACTGATGTTTTCGTTAAAGAAGGCGACCTGGTCAAAAAAGGCAAACCCTTGTTGCGCGTTGACCCTACTCAATTGGCAAACTCTGCTTCCGTCCAGGAAGCAGCTTTAAGAGCTGTTCAGGCAGATGTTCAAAATCAAATGGCCGCGATCAATGTGGCGGAAAATGCGATCAATACTGCTCGCGCGGCGCTCGTCACGGCCCAGGCAGATTTGGAACGCGCTCAAGTTGAAAAGAACAATGCCAACGTCGAATTGAAACGCCAGACAGACTTGCTCGAATCCGGCATCGCCTCTCGCTCCAATTACGACACCGCAAAAATGCGTTTCGATTCAGCCACTGCCTCGGTAAACGCTTCCAAAGCTCGCGTCGAACAGGCTGAAGTTCAAATTAAAGATACGGAGATCCGGGTCAGACAAGCCAAAACCCAGCTTGATGCTTCAAACGCCCGCGTCGCTCAGCAAAGAGCCAGTCTGGCGCAATCATCGGATCAGCTCAGCAAGACAACTCAATATGCGACGATTGACGGGGTTGTCGGCGGCCCGATCATCCAGGTAGGAACCTTTGCAGTATCCAGCTTTTCTTCAACCGGCCTTATGATTATTGCCGACATGTCCTTGATCAATGTCGAAGTCAAAGTTGATGAAACAGACATCAAAAATGTGAAGAAAGGCCAAAAGACAAAGGTCAAAGTTGATGCTTTGGGCGAACGTGAAATCGAAGGTGAGGTGATCGAAATTGCTGCAACAGCGCTGACTCGTAGTGGTCAAAGCATTGCTCAAACGGCGACCACAGGCTCTCAGGAAGCCAAAGACTTTAAGGTCGTTATCCGATTGGTCAACATGTCTGAAGAGGTTCGTGACAGCTTGCGTCCAGGCATGTCCGCAACATCAGTCATCACGACAGATCGCCGCGAAAACATCATCACCGCACCTCTTCAGGCTCTGGTTGAGCGTGACCCGGAACAACTCAAAACCAGTAGCGGTGCTGACGCTCCGGCGACTAATCAGACTTCACAGAATCCCAAAGACAAGAAACCAATCAAAGGTCTGTTTGTTGTTGAAAACAACAAAACGGTATTCAAACCTGTCGAAACGGGCATTACTGGTGAAAATGACATAGAAATTACTAGCGGGTTGAATGAGGGTCAGGAAATCGTTATTGGTCCTTACCGACAGCTTCGCACTTTGAAACCGGATCAGGCAATCAAACGCGAAGACAAAAACAAGAAACCCGGCGACAACAAAGACGCCAAGTAGCCGACGGTAACGAGGTAATCAGTAACGGCAGATCACTCGAATTCGAGACCTGCCGTTTACTGGCATTGATCATCAATCACCCCTCAACCAAAGAGGAAGTTTATGCCAATGGTAGCAACAATGATTCAACCTGAAGCGAAGCCTGTGATTAAGGCTCAGGCACCGAGCGCCGAAACACGCGCGGTGATGATACGAACAGACGATTTATGGAAAACTTACGTCATGGGCGACGAAGAAATTCACGCTTTGCGCGGTGTGTCGTTTGAAATTCGGCGCGGCGAATACGTCGCCATCATCGGCCCGTCAGGTTCCGGCAAATCAACTTTGATGAACATGATCGGTTGCCTGGATACTCCGTCCAAAGGCGAGTATTGGCTGAATGGCAAACAGGTTTCGCAGATGGATGACGACGAACTGGCATACATCCGCAACAAAGAGATTGGTTTTGTTTTCCAAACCTTCAATTTGTTGCCTCGTGCCACGGCTTTGCATAACGTCGAACTCCCGTTGATTTACAACGGCACTCCGTCAGGCAAGCGGCTGGAAATGGCTCAAAAGGCACTGGAGTCTGTCGAACTCGGTCACCGTATGACTCACAAGCCCAACGAGCTTTCCGGCGGTCAGCGACAGCGCGTAGCAATTGCTCGCGCCTTGGTCAACAACCCTTCGATCATTCTGGCTGACGAGCCAACAGGAAATTTGGACTCGAAGACCTCAGAAGAAATCATGCAGGTGCTGGAAAGGCTGCACGAACAGGGCAACACGATCATTCTGGTCACGCATGAACCTGATGTCGCAGCCCACGCTCATCGAGTCCTGACAATTCTGGACGGCCAGATTTACAAGGATGAACACAGAAAGTAATCAGGCCAAGCTTTACTGAAATTCAAAAGCCGCAGACCTTGCTTCACAGCAAGACTGCGGCTTTTGAATTTCCGGGACACCCATAACCTCAAATCCCGGCGGCTGATTGCCTGACTAACCCTTTATAGCTGAGCGACGCAACTCGTAAAACTTCCCTGCCTCTTACG
>JAGNMH010000270.1 GCA_017991275.1 Acidobacteriota bacterium | reverse complement strand
TGTCACCGACGTGTCGAATGCTTCGCGGACGTTGCTTTACAACATCCGCAAACAGAAATGGGATGACGAAATTCTGAAGAAGCTGAACATCCCGAACAGCCTGCTGCCCGAAGTTAAATCGTCCTCGGAAGTTTACGCCGAAACTGATGCTGACCTGCTCGGCGCTCCGATTCCGATTGCAGGGATTGCGGGCGACCAGCAAGCCGCTTTGTTTGGCCAAGCCTGCTTCAAACCGGGAATGATGAAAAACACTTATGGCACGGGCTGCTTTCTGTTGATGAATACAGGCGGATCAGCGAATGCGTCGAAGAATGGTTTGCTGACAACCATTGCCTGGCGCACCGGCAAAGAAACCCAGTACGCGCTGGAAGGTTCTGTTTTCGTCGCCGGAGCCGCTGTTCAATGGCTGCGTGACGGACTTGGCATTATCGCCAACGCAGCCGACACCGAAGCTCTGGCAACTTCTGTCAGCGACAATCAAGGCGTTTACTTCGTCCCGGCGTTTGTCGGACTTGGCGCGCCTTACTGGGATCAGGGTGCTCGTGGAGCCGTTGTCGGCCTGACTCGCGGAGCTACGCGAGCGCATCTGGCGCGGGCTGCGCTCGAAGCAATGGCTTACCAGACCCGCGACGTGGTCGAATGCATGCAAAAAGATTCCGGCATTAAAGCCAAAGAACTTCGCGTTGACGGCGGAGCCACAAACAACAATTTCCTCTGCCAGTTCCAGGCGGACATTCTGGGAATTCCGGTGGTCAGGCCGGTGGTTACGGAAACGACGGCGCTGGGCGCGGCTTACCTGGCCGGTCTGGCTGTCGGATTCTGGAAGAATGAAAAAGAAATCGCCGGTCAGTGGCAACAGGAAAAGCGATTTGAGCCGAAGATGAAAAAAGCCGACCGCGACAGGCTTTACGAAGGATGGCAAACCGCAGTTGCTCGCGTGCGTAGCTGAGATAAGCAAAAGCATCTTTAACGGCATAAAAGGCATAGATGAACAAATCACCTATGCCTTTTATGCTTCTGTATTTCGCAAGGGCGTCCTTACTTCTTCCATTCTATCGGGAAAAAGGCGCCAGCTTTTTCCGGGTCAAGTTTTACACCTAATATTGCCGCCGCTTTCGACAACACCGGGTCTTGTCTGGCCATCATTTCTTTTGGCGTGGGCAGAATGATTTGATCTGGCGTCACTCCAGTTTTTTCCAGACTTTTTCCGTCCGGCATAATCACATCCGCGTCAGTAATGCTGGCACCATAAAAGACAACGGTGTCATTTCCAGTTTGATGATCGTAATAGCGCGAGCGCATTACTGCTCCAGCGGAACGGTCTCCAATTACAGTACCGCGCTTTTCAATCTGGATCATTCTGGCGAATATCTCTGCGGCAGAGCCGGATTTGCTATCTACCAAAACAACGAGCTTGCCTTTGAATTGCTGCCCTTTGTGCAGCTTGGCCATTTGCGGTTTCATTTCTTTGCGACCTTTGAAATCGGCAATTTTCAAATCTTCCTTGTCGGTGAAATAGCCCATCATCCATTCCAGGGTTTTGACGTAACCACCGGGATTGCCGCGCAAATCCAAAATCAACAAGGGACGCTTTCTAGCTTTGCCGATCATGTCATCAACCGCAGATTCACTGATGCTGAAATCCGGCATTTTCAGAATTAACAACTCTTCGCCTACCTCGACATGGCGCGGACGTGAAAGACGGTCTTCGTCTTCTGCTTCGCGCATAGTGTCGTTGTAATCCATGGTTGATGTCAGGTCTTTTACAATTTTACCTGGGCGGATTTTAGCCATTAAATCCAGTTGACGTTCTTTACCGTCAGGGCTTTTAACTGTGACGCGCAATCCGGGCTGTGGACGTAATGAGTTAATCAGGTAACTCAATTTCCACAGGTTTTCACGATAAGGTTCGAAACCGGCTACCATCATCACTTGATCGCCAACGTTTAAGCCTTTTGCTTCGGCATCGCTGCCGGGTTTGATGGCGGTGACGAAGCAGGCATCGCCGATTGATTGCATCTGCCAACCATAATCAGTGCGGCTGGCGCGACTTGGGGGCAGGAAAAATGTATGCGAATCCTCCAGGTCAAGCAGAACCTGGGCAATGATGCCAAAAATCTGTCCAATAGAATCGGCTGTTTTGATCTTTTCATCGGCTGCTTTGAACCGCACTTCAATATCAATACCGTGCAGGGTTGGATCGTAATAGTTCTTCTTTAGATCGTCTTTTATGGTTTTGAGCATCGTTCGCCCGCGCTCTCGTTGGAAGTTGAGATCAGGTTGTGCCTTCATTGTGAACTGAAATGGCGCAAGAAAAATGCATGCCCACAATGCTAAACCAATCATCAGGCGACGGGTAAACCGGAATGAAATTAGCTGAAGTTTCATGGTGATTACTCCTATTTGTTTTTGTAAGGTGGCTTTGAGGCTAATACAAAGCCAGTGTTTAGCTGAGTACCCGTGAAATTACTGGTACACGGTGTGGCGTCAGAAATCGCATCTTGCCATAAAAAAGATTATCGGCAAGCCAAATTTTAAGAATTGTTATAAAACTGAGTGGGAATCAAAGCGATTACCACTTCATCAAACCGGCAATGGTCTGAACTGCCGCCGGATCATCCGGGAACATGACAGGCAAATCCGAAGTCCGCTGGGTTCTGTCGCCTACGCGGCGAACCATCGCTTTCACGGGGCATCCGCAGGCGCTGTAAATAAAAGTGAATTCGCGCTCTGAACCGTCCGGCCAAACGTCACGCAGTTTTTGCTGAGAGTTTTGCAGGTAAACATCCAGCGCCGAACTGCCTCCACGCCCGCCGTCCAGCACGTAATTTCCGCCGGAGCCGTTGGCCATCATAATTGTCAAACTCTTCGGCCCTGCCGCAGCGTCGCCTGGGTTGCCAAATCTGCCGCGCCACAACATCTCGCCAGTGCGTTTGAATTTCAAACTGCCAGAGCCTGGTTTTTCGCTGCTGACGTGCATGGACATGTGCAGTTTTCCTTCGGGAGTCATTTCGCCGTAAGCGTCAAGAACTGCAAAAGTTCGGCCAACTCCGTCGTCGGGCTGATAGCTGCGCTCGATTTGCTGAATCGCTTCGGCGATGGTGGCGGGTTTGCCGAAATCCAGATCAACAGTGACCATCACTGCTTGAGCAATGTTCATTTTGATCGGTTCTTTCAATCCCATGTCAGGTTCACCGGTGGCAGTCTGATCGCTTTTGCCAAAAAGCTTGTCGCCGTAAAAAAAGATAGTGGCTGCCGCGCCAAGCATCAACACCATTGCCGCCAGAGCCATCCATCGTTTGGCGCCTTGAGATTCGGCAATCTGGTTTGTGGCAGTCTGATTTATGTTTGATGTATTGCTCGCTGCTGGCGAGCCTGTGTTTGGCTTTTGGGAGTTCTTTTTCGCCATAAATTCTCTTTCGAAAAGTTCGTAGTCCCGCCTTCAGGCGGAATGGGCTTGGCCGCCGAAAACTTCCGCCTGAAGGCGGGACTACATGCATTTGACGCTCTTGAACAGTGCTGTCTTTGCAGGTATACGTTCGCAGGCTTCGCATAATACCAGACGTATCGGCACAGAGGCCAAATCCACAAACAGAAATTTCCGAATCAAGACACGCCGCCCAGGAGGTCGTTCGGCAGACATGAAATCAAAAGGCAAAAAGAAATTCACTCCCAAACAGCAACTGGTTGAACGGCAACCGAATGCTGCGCCGGAAGAACAAGCTCCTGGAGTAAAACCGACTACGCCGGCCCGCGCCGAAGCCCAATCGTTTTCAATTAAACCCGGCAAGCCGGAACGCAACGCCGTCATCCTGATTCTGGCTGTCACGCTGGTGGTTTATCTGAACTCGCTGAGCGGAGAGTTTGTTTACGACGACAGTTATCAGATTTTGAAAAACCCTACGCTGCAATCGGCTGGCAACATTCCGGCTATGTTCACTCAGGGCGTGTGGCAGTTCATGACCTCCGACACCAGCAAAGCCGTCGGTTTGTATTACCGCCCGATGTTCAACAGTTTGTTGATCGTCAATTATCAGCTTTTCGGTTTTTCGCCTTTCGGCTGGCATTTGGTTTCTCTGCTGCTGCATCTAGGCGCGACCTTTCTGGTTTACCGTCTTGTCCGAGCCTGGAATCAGTCGCGCGAAGTTGCCGTTCTGGCTGCATTGCTGTTCGGAGTTCATCCGATTCACAGCGAATCCGTCGCCTGGGTTTCAGGAGTGCCGGATCCGTTGGCAGCGGTTTTTGTGCTGCTGGCTTTGATATTCCACGAACGTTCTGCACGTGAAGGCGAGACGAGTAACAAATGGGTGTTGGCAAGTTTGGTCGCGGCTTTGCTGGCGTTGTTCACCAAAGAAGTTGCAATCGTTATGGCCGGAGCCGTCGCTTTGCGCGAATGGCTTAGAACCGGCGAAGGCGAATCGTTCAGCGCCAGGCTGAATCGCACAGCCCAGCGAACTGCGCCATTTGTGATTGCCGCGTTTCTCTACCTTGCGGCGCGCATCACCGTGCTTGGGTTCATAAGCAAGCCCGAACCCAAAGCCGCAGGAATCACTGCCAATCAGGTTTTGCTGACTGAACCATCCGTATTGTTTGCTTATGTGCGAATGCTGTTTGCGCCATATCCGCTGTCGGTAATTTACGATCACGGTTACGTCAATTCAGTGGATCAGCCGCCGTTCTGGTTACCTTTGCTGCTGGTTGTCGCGGTCATAACGGTCAGCTTGTGGCTGGTTCGGAAGTCTAAAATCGGATTGCTGGCTTTGGCTTGGGTGGGAATGTTCTTGTTGCCTGTGCTGAATCTGAAAGCCTTCAACCCCGAAGAATCCATCATCCACGACCGCTATCTTTACCTGCCGTCAGTCGGGTTTTGTCTGCTGGCGGCGATGGGCATTGTCTGGCTTTACAACCGCGTAGCCGTTCCAACCAGGAAGCTGGTGTTTGCCGCAACCGTTTTGATTGTCGTTGCGTTGTCCGGGCTGACTTTTGCTCAGAACCTGACTTGGCAGAATGATTTGACGATGGCTACGCATGCGTTGAACTTCGCGCCGGGACGACCATTCCTGCTGAATTATCTGGCGGCGTATTACTCCAACCAGAGCAAACCTGCCGAGGCCGAGAAATTTTATAAACAGGCGATTGCCGCCAATCCCGGTTATTACGACGCAATGTCGAACCTGGGCGACATTTACTACAAGCAAAACAATTTTGCTGAATCCGAAAAGTATTACTCCCAGGCTGTCGCAGCCGGAGCGCGTTACACTCAGACGCTTTACAACCTGGCCGATTCACGTGCCAAGCAGCGCAAATTCCTCGAAGCCGAACAGTCACTGCTTCAGGCGATAGGCGAACAGGCAAATTACACAGAAGCGCATTTTTATCTGGGATGGGTTTATCAGCAGCAAGGTAAGCTTCAGCAGTCTGAAGCGGCTTATCGAAACGCGCTGAATTACAAATCCGATTACGCCGAAGCGCGCATCAATCTGGCCACGGTAATGAACGATCAAGGCAGGTTGAAAGAGGCCGAAGAGCAGTTGGAACAGGTCAGAAAAACTCAGCCGGGCAATCCAGTTATGCTTTACACGCTGGGCGAAGTTTTCCGAAAGTCCAATCGCACGCAGGAAGCCGTTGCCATCCTGACTCAACTGACAAACGCCCAACCGCAACATCAACAAGGATTTCTGAGTCTGGGGCAATGTTTGGAACAACTCGGCAACACGGCAGAAGCCAAACTGAAATACCAACGCGCCGCCGAAATCGCTCCGCAAACGAACGAGGCCAACACTGCGCGTGATCGGCTGGCGAAGTTGCCTTGATTAGCCGGAGTGCGAAAGCAAGCCTTCGCACTCCGGCTAAAGTGGCCTTAGCTTTTCTTTGAGCTTTTGGTCGTTTTGGCGCTTTTGGCGGCTTTTGGAGCCGCCTTGGTTTCTTTTTCGGCTGGTTTACGAGCGCGCTTGGTTTTTACGGGTTCAGTGATTTGGTCAATCACTTCTGAAACTGCTTTCGAGGCCTTTTTCGCTATTTGCTCAACTCCGGCGACCAGGTCTTGAGCCATTTGACCGGCGGTTGCAGCCGTTTCAGAAGCCGCTTCCGGGTTCAGCCATTTGTACCAGCGGTGATAGTGCGAAGTCGGCTGGCCGTTTTTGGCGTAATCCACCAGCAAATTGGCAACCTTATCGGTGATCCAATTGTGATAAGGCTCCGTGACAGACCAAATGTCGGCGTCTGGCGCTGGGTTGGTGAAGTCAATTGCGTAAGGGACTCCGTCTTTGATGGCGAATTCGACAGTGTTCAGATCGTACCCCAGCGCCTCGTTGATCAAAATCGTATCGCGCGTGATGCGATCCAGCAGTTCTGGGGAATAATGCGCCAAAGCTTCCTGCGGCAAGTAGCGGCGATTTTTCGGATCGTAGGGCATGATCAGAACATCTTTGCGGCCTACGCAATAACAGCGAACGTAATCGGTAAAATCAATGAACTCCTGTAAAGTCATGGCCAACGTGCCGGTCTGGTCGTAATCGCGCCATAAATCTTCCAGGGAATCCACCTTGTAAACATCGCGCCAGCCTCCGCCGTCGTGCGGTTTCAGAATCGCTGGCATGCCGATGTGTTCGACAATTCCTTCCCAGTCGAGCGGGAATTCCAGGTTGCGTAAGCTGTCGTTGGTCACGCCTTTGATATAAGCCTTCTGCGGCAGCAGGATTGTTTTCGGCACTGCCAAGCCCAGCTTGGTGGCGAGTGAAAAGCCAAAGAACTTATCGTCTGCCGACCACCAGAACGGATTGTTGACAACGATTGTGCCGTTCAGTACCGCGTTCTTCAGGTACGAACGATAAAACGGGATTTCGTGGGAGATGCGGTCGAAGATGACTTTATACTCAGTGGCTTCGGCCATTTTGACTCCGCCGATTTTGATGTACTCGGCGGTGACGCCTGCGCCCAGGCTATTAATTTTTTCGATTAAGGCAGGTGGAAAGGTGTTTTCCATTCCAACCAGAATTCCTATTTTCATTTTGACTCCTTCTCGTTAATTATCAGTTAGTAATTTCCCGAAATCGTCGGTACGGCTGGTGACGATTCCAAGGTTGTTTTATGAATGCGGAAATAAATATGAGTGTTAATTGTTCGCTCGCCGGATTTTAATCGTTCATAACCTGTCTGATTCTGGATACTCTATTTCAGCGTCAGGACTGGCGGATGTCACTCGCAGTGAGCTATTATCCAGCTAAATCAAACAGCGGAGTTTAGGTTTCGTATTTAGAGG
>JAGNMH010000269.1 GCA_017991275.1 Acidobacteriota bacterium | reverse complement strand
TCGAACAGCCAACCTTTGCCGCCACACAGCGCCAACTGTGGGCGATGCGTGGTTGTTTTCAGCAATTCGTCATAAGCGCGAATCAAAGTCAGCAGATTCTTTCGCGGCTCGATGGTTCCGACATAAAGCAGGTACGGTTGCTGAAGCTGATACTTTTCCAGCGTCGGCTGGCATTCGGCAGCGGCCAGCGGCTTCAAGTTATCGCGCGCGGCTTCAAAGATAACTCGGATTTTGTCTTCACGGATTCCCAAATACTGCATGGTTTCGCGTTTGGTGAATTCGCTGGGAACGATGATCTTCGTCGCCCGGCGAGCCATTAGCGGCATTCGCCGTTTTCCGCGTTTGACGTTTTCGTCTTCATGCGTGTGAGCTTGAGTAAACAGCGACAAGTCGTGAATCGTCACCACTGTCGGACAAGGAGAAAACACCGGGATGCAGTAATTCGTTCCGTGAAAAACATCCAGCGGCGAAATTCTCAGCATCGCGGGCAATCCGGCCAGCCACCATTTGCGAAAAACCGAGCGGACGGGAAAAAACATCTTGCTCAGATTCGTTGGAGTGCCGTTACCGGAATAAAAAGCGAAATCGAAGGGAGAAAGTAATACATATTCATGGTCAGAATGGATGCGAGCTAGCGACGATGCCAGTGCGTCCGTATAATGCCCAATCCCTGTTTTCGCCGCGACCAGTGGAATAGCGTCAAGACCGATTCTCATAAGCGGCGTCACAGATACCATCACTTATCGTTAATTTCAAATCTCAGATTTCAAATGACTACTATCTCTAAAGACAACGAACTGCGACAGATACTGGATAACACCGCTGCCGCTCAACGCGACGCGCTGGCCATGACCGGATGGTGGCACAGCATTGATTTGGGTAACGGGCAGGTGACTCCCGGCGCTCACAAGATCGAAGAACTGCGCGACAATTACTCCAAATTCCTGCTGCCTGATTTGAAAGGGAAGCGCGTTTTGGACATCGGCTGTTGGGACGGCTTTTACACCTTTGAATCCGAACGGCTTGGCGCATCAGTGACTTCGGTGGATTGCTGGCGACCAGAAAAATTCTTTGTCGCCCGCGAAGCTCTGAAATCCAAAGCCGAGTTTCACGAACTCAGCGTTTATGAAGTAACCAAAGAAAAGCTTGGCGCTTTCGACGTGGTCTTCTTTCTCGGCGTGCTTTATCACGTCAAACATCCGTTGTTGGCACTGGAGCAGGTGTGCGAAGTGACTCGCGACCTGGCCGTCATCGAAACCCATCAGATTGATAATCTCTTCGACACCAAACATCCGGTAATGGAGTTTTACGAAATGGACGAACTAGGCGGCCAGTACGATAACTGGTGGGGGCCGAACGTCGAATGCCTGGTTCAAATGACTCGCACGGCTGGGTTTGTTCGAGTAGAAGTTTTGCGACGCCAAGACACTCGGGTAGTCATCAAGGCTTATCGCCGCTGGGACGACAAGCCGAATGAAGCCGCGCCTTCTCTGAAAATCGTTGATGTTCTGAATGCTGTCAACCTGGATCACATTTTGCCTCGCCGAGGCCGAAACGCTGTCCTGGCTTTATCGGTTGCCGGTTTGCCTGAAAATGCTACGCGCGATTCAGTGCGTGTCGAGGTTGGCGGCTTCGGAGCCAAGCCAGTTTACGTTGGCAAATGGGGCGACGAAGGAAACTGGCAAATAAATGTTCCTGTTCCGCTTGGGTTGGAGCTTGGCAAAACCATTATCACTGTCTGGAATGGAAATCAGCTTTCGGACAACTTCGAGATTGAATTGATCGAAGGCGGCCAGTGGTAAATCCAACGTCATAAGGTAAAAGTTATGAGTAACAGTCAGTTGCGCGAGCAAGTCAGGCAAGTCAATGCTGAGAAAAACGAAAAATTGTTGTCTGGCTCCTGGTGGCACAGCATTGATCTTGGCGACGGTCGAGTCACGCCGGGAGTGAATTCACTGGATGAATTGCAGCAAAGGTATAACAACCTGAAATTACCGGATGATCTGACCGGTCGAACACTGCTAGACATCGGATGCTGGGACGGTTTTTTTAGCTTTGAAGCCGAACGTCACGGTGCGCGGGTTTCTTCTGTGGATTGTTTTAGGTCGCCCAATTTCTCTGTAGCCCGTGAAGAATTGAAATCGGAGGCTGAGTTTCACGAACTGAGTATTTACGAAGTGACGAAAGAGAAACTCGGCTCGTTCGACATCGTGTTTTTTATGGGCGTGCTCTACCACGTGCGGCACCCTTTATTGGCTCTTGAACAGGTCTGTGAGGTGACACGCGATTTTGCCATCATCGAATCGCACATTATTGACAGAATGCATGAAGGCAGCGAACCAGCGATGGAATTTTATGAGTTTGATGAATTGGGAGGCCAGTATGACAATTGGTGGGCACCCAACGTCGAATGTATGACTCAGATGGTTCGCTCAGCCGGGTTTGCACGGGTCGAGTTGCTTTACCGCACAGACACACGCGCCGCCGTTAAGGCTTATCGTAAATGGAATCAGAAGCCTGATGGCTGCTCGCCCGAATTGGTTATTTGTGATGTTTTCAATGCGATAACTTATGATCATTCTTTTCCGCGACGCGGAAGGAACTCTTTCATCTGTCTATGGGTTGAAGGGTTGTCAAAGTCTGCTCAACGCTGGGATGTTCGAGTTGAAATTGGCGGCTTCGGAATTCATCCTACTTATGTCGGCCCGCCTGGTGATCCTCAGTATTCTTCTCTGACGCAAATCAACGCCCCAATTCCTCCGGGGCTGGAATTGGGAAAAACCAGCCTATGTTTCTGGCACAATGGAAAGTTGTCGAATGAATTTGAAATCCAATTGACCGACGGCACACGATGGTAATGGACTAAGAATAAGCATACTCCCTACGGTATTTTTCTTGCTTAGTAAGTTCGTTTGAAGGGCATTGGAGTTTGAATGTGATCGTTTGTCTGACATTGCGTTAATTTACATATAGCAGTGGCTTTTTATCCTTTAACCTCTAGTCAGGTTACTAACTACTATGCTAAGTTGAGTTTGTTGGACGGCGCTTAATGTAAGGTTTCCCAAAGCGGTTTGTTGCCAAGTTGGTACAGATGCTCCTCATATGGGTCCCTACATTCAAGTGATTTGTTATCAAGTATCCCCACTTGCGCGACATCCCCATAGTCAAAAAGCATAGTCGGAGAATAGATTGATGCCTTGACAGGCAGGAAACGATCTTAACTTCAGGCTTTGTTATGTAAACTGTTCTTCTTTAGTTTTTGCTTTTCTATATTGTACTAACAGCTGTGAATATCCGGCTTGAAGAGTATTATAGTAGCAGGAGCATTGAAGGCTTGGCTTTAAGCTATTGCAAAGTAGCTTCTATGAAAAAAAGAGGTGCATAATGGATGTTATTATTGAACTGTTGAAGTTCATCAAGAAGTACTGAAAGTGTTGAACTTTTACCAAGAAGAAATGGCATATTGCCTTCACCCCCCAGCCTCTAAAAATAGGAAGCTGGGGGAGTGTTTTTTTTGCAGCCCTCAGTTTTTAACGGGCGGTTTCGAATGCAGGCAGGGCAAGCTCATGTTCAAATCTGATGCGGAGTACAGTGCCAGGAGCCAATTTGATGTCATTCCCTTTGGTCATTAGTACCCCTCCGAGAACCCCGCCGCCGACGCCGCCAATTACTCCGCCTAAACCTCCACCTGCTGCGCCGATAATTACACCACCAAGCGAACCGATACCGCCGCCAATGCCTGCGTTTTTCGCAGTTCGCCCACCCGATTTTCCGCCGCCGACTTTTCCTTCGTCATCTTTTGAACGCATCTTTTCGTCGTTGGCATAATCGTCAATCGCTGTGACGACTGTGGCAATTTTTTCAGTGCCGTAAGACATTCGCATGTTTTCAAAGACAATGGTCATCGTAGCTTCTTTTTGCGGGCGTTTAGCAGCCTGCACCTGAGTTACGCGACCTATGAATTCCGTTCCGCGCGGAATGGCAACTCGGCCATCGGCTGACCGAACCGCTTCGTAAAGCACGCCGATTACTTCGTCACCTACTTCGCTGATTTTCGAGCTGAGTTGGGTTTGAAGTGAAATTTTGGCTGTTGTGCCTTGAGCAACCATGATGTTGGCATTGCCGGTGTTTTCGACTTTCTCAGTCTGAGCTTGAGTAGCAGTTGACAGAGCCAGCGCCATCGCGGCGAGTAGAGTCATAGAAAATAGCTTTTTCATCGTTTACCTCCGAATTTTGTTAGGTGGAAATTGGTTAGCGGATGGCTGGCGTCTGGTAAGGGACATTCGCTACCACCGTCTGCGTTGGTCGGTGCGCCGCATTTCGTCAATTTCGGAATCGCGCAACTGACTGCGCTCTGAACGTGACTCTTCGACTTCACTTGCACCGGAGGCGCGCTTGACCAGGCGGAGCGCGCCATCACGAGACTTTTTGATCTCACGTCGCCCGTCTTCGAACAGAATTTCGACTGCTGCGCCGCCTTCTAACAGCCGAGTGACTTCGCCGTAAGCGATGCCGGAACCAAAAGCGTATGAAATTTCATCGCCGATTCCATAATTAGTATCTTTGGGTTTATTTGAAGCTGTCATTCGCACTTATCTCCATAAGAATTATCAGTATTGATTATAAGGTTTGCCGCTGGCATCAGCGCCCACAGCGCTACTGTGAACATTTACAATTCCAGGTTCCGATTCAGTTGGTGAGCTGTTTGTCTGTCTTTCAATAACCCAGGTTTTGTCCGATTGGGTAAATGGGTCAACAGGGATTTTTCGCAGGTATTTGGCGTCTACCAAATCCTGCAACGACTTCGGCGGCTTTTTGAAATCGGCGGTATAAAACTCAACCGACTTTCTGATTGCCCATAGCGATTGCTGAAGCGCTACGTCATTGTTTCGTTGTCGCTTTCTGACTTGCAGGTATTGAGGAATCCCGACAGAAAGTACAGCCAAAACCAGTATGCAAGCCACTATGCTCAAGTTTAAGAAATGCGAGCGATTCTTCATGCTTTATCCGTCAAAATCAGGTTATCTAAAAGTCTTCATAGCCGAATCGTCCAAATGCGGAAGCGAGTTGAACATATCCAGCGATATGCGACCACTGCCAAAAGTAAACTCGGTCAGAGAACAGTTTTTTACTCGCCAGTTGATGTGCAGAGCTTGTCGTTCTGGCGCTTCAAGCACGGTTTGCACTGTCGCGCCGATGACTCCGCCGGAGGTGAACACTACGACGCGGCGACCGCTGCCTTCGGCGGAAACGATTTGCTTCAAGGCGCGGCGCACTCGTGTTTGAAAGCTTACCCAGGTTTCAAACCCGTCAACTTCAAGTTCGCCGCTCAACCACAATTGAGTGACGACTTCAAACATTCGTTGAAAGTAACGGTTGCGGTCGGGCGAATTGCGATGAGCTTCAAATTCCGCCAGCAAGCCGCGAAACTTTTCATCGCGCTCGGCAAACGCCGGGATCAACTTGCGAGAGATTCCGTCAGCGTCATATTCGTTCAAATCCGATGTGGCTATGCGCTCAGGCCAACTAAGTCCCGCTTCGTTAAAGCATTGACGTACGATTTCAGCCGTTTGTTGCTGGCGAATCAAAGTGCCGCTGTAGACTTCATCAAAGCTGACTCCATGTTTGACCCAATAATGCCCCAACAAACGTGCCTGCTCTTCTCCAAGCGGTGAAAGTTGATCGCTGTTTTTTTCAAAGGCTCGTGCCTGACCATGCCTGACAAATGTTAGTGTTCCCATAAGTGCTTTGTTAAACTGCCGAAGGATTATCAACCAACCCAGCGCCGCCAAGTTTAGCCGAAACCGGACGATTTCATAAGCGCACTCGTCTGGCAAATGCTAAGGCTGTTGGCCGGGTAACTTGGCAAAAGAAGGTAAGACCCTATGAGTTATTTGCCGGAAAACATTTACTCCGATTACGACCGCTTCGCGTGGTTTTACAATCGTTACTGGGGGCCGGAATTCAGTTCACCCGCGCTGGCGATATACAACGCTTTGCTGTTTCCAGAGCTTCCCGCCGGTTGCCGTATTTTGGATCTGTGTTGCGGCACCGGGCAGATTTCGACTGGTTTGAGCGAGCGCGGATACAGCGTAACGGGTTTGGATGGTTCGGCGGCAATGTTGCACTTTGCGCGCGAAAATGCCCCAGGCGTTGAATTCATTCACGGAGACGCCCGAACTTTCCAACTGCCGGAATCTTTTGAATGCGTTATTTCGGCTTTCGACAGCTTGAACCATTTGATGGAACTGGATGAACTGACGATGGTTTTTCGCCGGGTTTATGAAGCCCTGACCGACGACGGCATTTTCTTGTTCGACCTGAACCTTGAAGACGTATCTGAATTTTTGAGCAACACCCTGGATATGGTCGAGGAGGATCACGTCTGCATTGTTCGCAACAGTTACAACCAGATCAAAAAACTGAAACGATACGACGTGACCATGTTCCAGTTAGAGCAGGAAGTTTGGCAGCGAGCCGACTTGACGCTTTATCAACGTTATTACAGCGTCAACGAGGTGCTTGGCGCTCTGGCCGATGCCGGGTTTCTTCGCGTCAAAACATACGATGCGCGGCGCGAATTTGGCTTCAACCTCAGCGACGGACGAATGTTTTATCTGGCAAGAAAATGATTACCAAACCACGAGTAAAAGTTTGTTGCATCAGCAGCGTCGGCGAAGCCGAGTTGGCAATTTGCCACGGAGCTTCGGCTTTGGGATTGGTTTCGGCTATGCCCAGTGGCCCAGGCGTCATCGAAGAAGATTTGATCGCCGAAATCGCCGCGCGAATTCCTCCGCCGATTGCCACGTTTTTGCTGACCAGCAAACAGGACGTTGATTCGATCATCCGGCAACAACGCCGATTGCGAGCCAACACGATTCAACTGGTTGACCGATTGGAGCGGGGAAGTTATGCCGACTTGCGTTCGGCCTTGCCGGGGATTTCGTTGGTTCAGGTGATTCATGTCACGGGCGAAGAATCGGTTGACGAAGCCAAGGCTGTCGCGCCGCAGGTTGACGCGATTCTGCTGGATTCTGGAAATCAGAAACTGGCAGTGAAAGAGCTTGGCGGCACAGGACGGACTCACGATTGGACGCTCAGCCGCAAAATCCGCGAAGCCGTCAATGTGCCGATCTTTCTGGCCGGAGGCTTGAAGCCGGAAAATGTCGCCGATGCGATTCGCTCGGTTGAACCGTTTGGGCTGGATTTGTGCAGCGGAGTGCGTACGGATGGAAAATTGGATGAGGTGAAGCTGGCACGTT
>JAGNMH010000268.1 GCA_017991275.1 Acidobacteriota bacterium | reverse complement strand
TTCACAGACTTTATAGTCGTCTTCAAAAAACGTCAGCTTTCATTCAAAATTCCTTCGACGCCTTACTCCCCTGCTCAGGCCATATTGACCGGCATTGATCAAGCCCTGAATCAAATCAACAATGAGTTTGAAGCTTTGGTTGATGCTGAAGTGGAGATTGTTCATGGCACAACCGTTGCCACCAATTCCCTGCTGGAACGTAAAGGCGCGCGCACTGCATTGGTCACCACAGCCGGTTTTGAAGACGTGATTGAAATCGGTCGCCAGGCTCGACCAGACCTTTATAACCTCTCCGTTGTGCGCCCTGCCCCGCTGGTTCCCGCCGAACTGCGTTTCGGGGTCAAAGAGCGTATCGCTGCTGATTCTCGTGTCGTTCAACCGCTAACTCAACGTGAACTGGCAGCGCTGCTGAAAAAGTTAAAGTCAGTTGAAGTCGAATCCATCGCCATTTCCCTGCTTTTTTCTTTTGCCAATTCCGAGCACGAAAAAAAAATCGCCGAAGCTCTTGAGCCACTTGGCGTTCCTGTATCCGTCTCACACAAAATACTGCCCGAATACCGTGAGTTCGAGCGCACTTCTACAGTTGTCATCAACGCTTACCTGGCTCCGAAAGTCAGCAATTATCTAGGCGAATTGACTGTAGGATTAACTCGCAAGCTCAAACATCAGGACGAAACCCGGCTGCGAATCATGCAATCTTCCGGCGGTTCGATTTCCGCCGAAGTCGCCGCACAAGAACCCGTTCGCACAATTCTTTCAGGCCCGGCTGGCGGAGTCGTTGCCGCCATGCGAGTTGCCGAACTTGCCGGATTCGACGACATAGTCACTTTCGATATGGGCGGAACTTCAACAGACGTCGCACTTTGCAAAGGCGAAGCTCGCACGACCAACGAAGCCCAAATCACTGGCTTGCCCGTCGCCGTGCCGGTTTTGGACATTCACACCGTCGGCGCTGGCGGAGGTTCGGTTGCCTATGTTGACGAAGGCGGCGCGCTCAGAGTCGGCCCCGAATCAGCCGGAGCCGACCCCGGCCCGGCGTGTTACGGTTTCGGAACTCGTCCGACCGTGACCGACGCCAATCTGGTTTTGGGCAGATTTGCAGGTGGAGGTTTGTTGGCAGGCGAAATGGCTTTGGATGAATTCAGAGCCGCCGCTGTGCTTGATCGTCTGGCCGACGACATGTCGCGTGCCTCTTCAAAACTGGTAACACGCGAACAGGCCGCGCTTGGAGTCATTCGCGTCGCCAACGCAAACATGGAACAGGCTCTGCGTCTGGTTTCAGTTGAACGCGGCCACGACCCACGTCGCTTTTCGATGGTCAGTTTTGGCGGAGCCGGCGGTTTGCACGCGGCGGCATTGGCCGAAGCTTTGCGAATTCCGCGCGTGCTGATTCCCTCTTTCCCCGGAGCCTTTTCCGCGCTCGGGGTTTTGCTGGCCGATGTGGTCAAAGATTATTCACGCACCGTGATGCTGACAATCGCCGCAAATGAATTTGACGACAAATCAAAACAACATCGCCGCATAGAACGTGAATTCGCCGCCATGGAAAAACTGGCCAAAGCCGATTTGCGCGCCGAAGGCTTTGCGCCTGATCAAACCAAACTGGTTCGATTGCTGGCCGTGCGTTATCGCGGCCAATCGTTTGAACTCGAAGTCGCAGCGGACGCTGATGCCATCACGCAATTCCACCAAACTCACCGCGAGCGTTACGGCCACGCCGACGAAAACAAAGCCGTCGAAATCGTAAGCGTCCGGTTGCGAGCCATCGGCGTCACAGACAAGCCTCAACTCAAACAGGAAAAAGCCTTTCGCCGTTACAAAGCCAAACCCAACCGTGAAGCTCTGATCTGGCTGGGCGACAAACGCCGCAAAGCCGCCGTCTTTGACAGAGCAAACTTGCTGCCCGGTGCCAAGATTACGGCTCCGGCAATTGTCATCGAATACGGATCAACGACGCTGATTCCTCCGGGCTGGAGCGGCGAAGTTGATGCCTGGCAAAACCTGATTCTGGACTCGCTATAAGCCACGCAATTCATTGAATCCTGTGCAAGGTGCGGTACCGCGCGCGTAAGCAAGCGGTGGTTACGGCGGGCAAAACTTCAAGGAAACCACTTGCTTACGCGCGTGGTACCATACCAATCACCTTTGTACAGCCGCACAATTCATTGCAAATCCGGCATCGCTGATTACAATCCGCCTCGAAGTTTCAGCCCCAATAAATTTCCGAAATCGGGGCTGACAGATTTGCGCTGTCCGCTGAACGATATCAGCGGCATGGCCGAAACGTTAGCTTCGTCGGAGTTCGGATTGTTTGCCAAAGAAGACCTGCATCGTTTTGAAAACAAACCGCATTACGAAATCTTGCCGGAAATCGAATCCATCTTTCTTGCCGCCAAACCCGAAGACCTGATTCTGTTTTATTACTCCGGCCATGGTTTTTGCGATATCAGCGACCGGCTGTATCTGGCCACATCTGACAGTCGCAAAGAATTGCTGACTTCGACCTGGCTGCCGACCGAACGATTGCGCCGGATGATTGACCAGCACAAGCGTCGCCGAGTCGTCCTGATTCTGGATTGTTGTTACAGCGCGGCGGTCAAAAACGATTTCCTCAGCCGAGGTGATGAAGATAATCCGATGAGCGATCTGGCATCCGGCATTTACCTCATCAGCAGTTGAAACCGCCGTTGAAAACGCCAATGACGAATACGGATTGCTGACCAAGCATTTGCTGGAAGGCATTCGTCTGGGCAAAGCCAAAACCAATGACAACGGATTGATCAGCGCCAGCGCCATTTACCAATACGCCGCCGCCGAAGTCGTCAAAGCGGGCCAACAGAAACCGCGCTTTTTCGGATTGGAACAGCACGGCGGAGAGTTGTTCATTGCTCGCGCCGCGGCAATGTATTCCGTCGAACGGTTGCAGATTTTCAAGAAGCTGATTAACGAACTCGACACCAACGAAGAAATTGATGAAGAGATTGCTGAACAGGCACGTCGAGTGATTCGAGATAACCAGCCAAAGCGTGACAAGAATCTTTTGAGGTTGCTTGATCTGCTTCAAAAAGGAATGAAGCCCGGCAAGTTCAGCGGCCAATGGATGAAAACCTTCGTAGCGACCGGGTCTCTACAGCAGCAAGTCCCACAAGTCCCACAAGCCAGCCCAGTCGCTACCGCTCCGGGTTCCGTAACGAGCGTGCCCGTACCGAGCGGGCCCAAAAAGCAAAGCCAATCGCCAACTGGATTTACTGACGATCTGAATGGCGTCAAGCTGGATATGGTTTACGTTCCCGGGGGCACGTTCAAAATGGGATCGCCGAAAGGCTCAGGCAGTGGAGACGAACGTCCGCAGCACGATGTCACCGTTTCGGCGTTTTACATCGGCAAGTCCCAGATTACTCAGGCGCAGTGGAAAGCCGTCATGGGCAAAAATCCATCAAGCTTCAAAGGTGATGATCTGCCGGTTGAAACAGTGTCGTGGGAAGACGCAAAACAGTTTTGTCAGAAGCTTCAGCAATTGACCAACAAGGCTTACCGGCTGCCCAGCGAAGCCGAATGGGAATACGCCTGCCGCGCTGGAACAACCGGTGATTACGCGGGCAAGTTGGATGACATGGGTTGGTATGACAGCAACTCTAGAAACAAAACTCATCCTGTCGGTCAGAAGAATCCAAATGCTTTCGGGCTTTACGATATGCACGGCAACGTTTGGGAATGGTGTGAGGATATCCATGGTGACTACAAAAACACGCCAGCGGACGGTTCAGCTTGGTTAAGTGGCGAAGACTCAAGTTCCAGGCGGGTCGTTCGGGGCGGCTCGTGGGGCAGCCTTGGTGTCATTTGTCGCTCTGCCAGCCGTGACCACTTCGCCCCCAGCAATCGCCTCGACGATATCGGCTTTCGTGTTGTGGTTGCCGCCAGGTCTTCGTAACTCTTTTGACTCTTTTTACCCTGGCGCGATAGCGCCTTACTCTTACCTTACCGCGAAGCGGTCGAATTTATTTTTGATTTTGGCAGGATTTCTCTGACATTTGCGTGTCGTGTCAATGTATTCGTTGTGAAAAGAGCGAGCACTCAGTTCATCAATTTGACGCTATATTGCTGAATTTTGGCATCTACACTGACCAGCATCAGATCGTGGGTAATGGCTTGGCAAATCAGCATGCGGTCAAAAGGGTCGCTGTGATGCGAAGGAAGTTGTTGTAAATGAGCAGCGCTGGTTTCGTCGAGCGGCAAGCTTTGGATGCGGTTGAGCGCGCGCTGTTCCGGTATGTAAACGCTGGGAGGTTTCGGCAACGGCAAACGGTTCAATTGATATTTGATGGCGATTTCCCAAACTGAAACTGTGCTGAGAAAGACTTCGTTGGTTTCGGCTTCTATGCTTGCCCGCATCAATTCAGGCAAGCGTCCATCATCGAGAATGAACCAAAGAAAGATGTGAGTATCAAGTAGAAGTTTCATCGTGGCTCAGGCGCGGCCTTCAAAACCGGCTAAAATTTCGTCCGGCAATGGATCATCGAATTCAGTCGGAATCACGAATTGACCAGCGGCGGAACCTGCACGACGGCGACCAGTCGGTTCAACCGATAAATCATTCTGAGCCAATGGCTGACCAAGCCAAACCGCAACCAACGCCGCCAACGCTTCCTGTTTTTCCACCGGCAATTGCTCAACAGCGGCGGCTACCTGATTCCAATGTGCAGTTGTCATAATGCGCAGAGTTTAGCAGCTAAGTGACAAGTTTCAACATCGCGGCTGCCGGTCGTTGACCAGCAGCCGCAACTTGAAAAGCTCGGCGATCAATCCAGTTTCGGATATTTTTTATGCCAGTCGGTTGCTTGTTGATAAGCCATGGCCACTCGCAATGGCGCGCCTTCGTCGTACAGATTGCCGGTAAACATGATGGCTTGCGGCAGTTTGTTGATGAATCCGCAGGGAGTGACGACTGCCGGATGGCCGGTCAGATTGGTCAAGGTCAAACTGGCGCTGCCCGGCGCGGGCGTGACGAAACAATCCCAGTTCGCCATCAGCTTATCCATTTCGCGCATCAGCAAAGTGCGAGCGCGTTGTGCGCGAATGTATTCAACCGCTGGGATAAAGCGCGAAGTGCGGAAACTATTCGGCCAATCGTTCGCGCTCTGGCCGGACAATTGGTTGACTCTGCCATCACGAGTTATGTCGTCAAAGGCTGCGGCAGCTTCGGCGCTCAAAATTGTTCGCAAGCTTTGGAAATCGAACTTAGGCAACTCGAACGGTTCCAGCTTTGCTCCGGCTTTTCGCAGAACTTCCAGCGCGTCGGCATACATCTTCTTCCGTTCTTCGGCGTTTCCCTGCCCGCCCTGATTGCCACCTCTCCCCGCTCCGGCGGTTGGTTCAAATTCGGCTTTGATGTAACCGATCTTCATTTGTGACAAAGGCCGATCAGGATTCCAGTTGAAGGGCACGTCTTCGACAGTCAGGTCGTGACCGTCGGGGCCGTAAATGCTGTTGAGCACCAGAGCGCAATCTTCAACCGAGCGGCAAATCGGCCCGATCTTGTCCATCGTCCAGCTCAAACCCATTGCGCCGTAACGGCTGACTCGGCCATAAGTCGGCCTAAGCCCCGTGACTCCGCATCGCGATGAAGGCGAAACAATCGAACCGAGCGTTTCAGTTCCAATCGCAAAACCAACCAATCCAGCCGAAGTCGCCGAAGCCGAACCAGCCGAAGAACCCGACGAACCGATGTTTGTTTCTTCGGGCTGCCACGGATTGCGAGTCATGCCTTTGAACCAGCGACCGCCTTGCGCCAGAGCGCCCATCGAAAGTTTGGCGACCAACACTGCCCCGGCTTCGCGCAAACGTTCGACGACGGTCGAATCGTAATCAATGACCTGGTCTTTGTAAGGCTCGGCCCCCCAGGTGGTCTTGATACCCTTGGTGGCGAACAGGTCTTTTACTCCGCACGGAATTCCATGCAGCGCGCCGCGATATTTGCCCGCTTTGATTTCTCGGTCTGCGGCTTCGGCTTGTTGCAAAGCCAGTTCTTCGGTCAGGGTGACTACGTTCAACAATTTGTCGCCGTATTTTTTCAACCGCCCCAAATACATTTTTGTCAGCTCAACCGAAGAAACTTTGCGCGTGCGAACGAGTTGGGAAAGTTCGGCTACAGTGGCAAAAGCCAGGTCTTCAACGGAAGTGAATTTCGGAGCGACAGTTTTGTTTATCGCAGATTTGGCTGGCTTCGCAGATTTGGCCGCGCGCTGGCGATACGTTTTCAGCTTGCCGGGCAGCGCAGGGTGAAATGCCGTCGCCGGTTCGGTGTCCAGTGGCACATCAATTTTCCGCACAGCTTCATAACTCGACAGGTTTCGATTCACGCCCGGCAAAGCCATGTTTTCCTGCGCTTCGTCCAGTTCAATTCCGATCAGTTTTTCAGTCGCCTGCAACATTTCGCGTGTGACGCGCTGGGCGGTTTGTTGCTGGCCGCCCTGAGCCAGCGCGGCGTCGGGATTTGCCATTGTCAACCCGGCGGCTCCGGCAGCAGGCAGCAGTTTGACGAACGAACGGCGGTTGAGCTTGGCGTCGGAGTTTGTGTCGTTTGAATCGGCGGCGGAATTACGGGTGCGGGTTTTCTTCATGACGTTGCCATCCTTATGCATTGTGTAAAACAAGCGCGAGCTTGCCGGGTTTTCTGTTGATCCTGTATTGTCGCGGTGATTTTTAGCGGAACTTCAAAGTCGAAATAACACAGATCAATCTTTCGTGCCAAACGAATCAACAAAGGAGTCGAACCACTTGAAGCAAATTTTCCTGATTGCATTGACCACGCTGTTGGTGGTTTCCATCGCCAGCGGTCAAACGAAACCTGTTCGCGCCGGGCAAGGTAAAAGAGCTGGCGCGCCTGCGGGCGGAGTCGAAGCTCAATTGAAAAAGCTGGAGCGTGAATGGTTTGCGGCTGTCGTCAAAAAAGACACCGTTGCGCTCAATCGAATCTTTGGCGACGATTTTACGGCCATCAACTCGGACGGCAGTTTCGTCACCAAAAAAGAAATGGTCGAGATGTTGAAGTCCGGCAAGATGCAGCTTGATGAAATCCGCGGCGAAGATTTCAAGCTGCGATTGTATGGATTGACGGCGGTCGTAACTGGTCGCTCGACTTACATTCGTGAAGGCAAAGCGCTCGGAACTTCCAGCCACACGGAAGTCTGGGTTAAACGTGCGGGACTTTGGAAAGCCGTTAGTTGGGTTTCCGTCCCGCTGAAATCATCAGTTTTGGGAGCAAAAGCAGTGACTACAGAATCAGGTTTAAGATACGAAGACA
>JAGNMH010000267.1 GCA_017991275.1 Acidobacteriota bacterium | reverse complement strand
TCTGCCGAAAGGCCGCAAGCTGCCTTTGCCTGGAAGCGACACGCCGGGAGTATTCGACGGTCTGGAATTTCTGAAAGCCTTCAACGAAGGTAAGCCGATGGAGCTTGGCAAGAAGATTGTCGTTATTGGCGGTGGCAACGTGGCGTTTGACGTGGCACGTTCGGCGGTTCGGCCCAGAGCCGTTGAAATGGCCGACGCACGGTCGGATATGGAACGAACCGAGCGCATTGCTTATGACGTGGCGCGCTCGGCTTTGCGATTGAGCGGCGACAAGGAAGTTCATCTGGTTTGTTTGGAAGATCGCCACGAAATGCCCGCAGACGAAATTGAAATAGAAGAAGGCGAGGAGGAAGGCGTCAAGTTGCATCCGGCTCGCGGCCCGCGCGAAGTCTTGCAACAAGGCGGATACGTCACAGGGTTGCGAACGGTCAAATGCACTTCGGTATTTGACGACGCCGGAAAATTTAACCCGAAGTTTGATGAATCGTTCGTCGAGGACATTGAAGCAGATACCATCATGTTTGCCATCGGCCAGACTTCTGATCTTTCGTTTTTGAATGAAGACGATGGCGTCGAAACGGAGCGCGGGCTGATCAAAGTTGACCCTGAAACGTATCAAACGACGGCGTCCGACGTCTTTGCCTGCGGGGACATCGCTCACGGCCCACGATTGTTTATCCATGCCATCGCCTCGGCTCAGATTGCCGCGCGTTCGATGCACGATTATCTGCGTGGCACACGGACAGATGTTGTGGTTCGCAAACGCTGGCAGTCAGCCGATTACACAATGACGCCGGGCTGGGATCAGTTGAAACGGCACAACCCTCCGGCGCTGGAAGCCGAACAGCGCGCAGCGACTTTGAACATCGTCGAAATCAACTTCCCTGAAGCCGAGGCGCGCCAACAAGCTGCGCGATGTTTGCGCTGCAACATCAATACGGTTTTTGACACTTCGATCTGCATCGCTTGCAACGGATGTGTTGATGTATGCCCCGAAAATCTGATCAAGCTGGTTGGGTTGGACAAGCTTCGTCAGGATTCGTTGCTCATGAAGCTGGCTTCGGAATCGGCAGGAATTTCGGCAGAGGATTTGCAGGGCTATAGCAACGAAGAATTACAAAAGCTTGGCGCGATTATGCTAAAGGATGAATCTACGTGCATTCGCTGCGCTATGTGCGCTTCCCGCTGTCCAACACAGGCGATCAAGATGAAGCGATTCGAGTTTTATCGCGAATGCGTGACGATCAACGCGCCAAATCCCAAGATTAAGCAAAGCGGTTTTGTGCAGATTTCCGCAGCGTGAGCAGGTTTTCTTGGGGAATTACACGCAACGGCGGCGAAAACTAAGCGATGTCGGCAATCGAGCTTTCAATTATTTTCGGTCTTGGTCTGGTCAGCAGCCTGCACTGTGTTCAGATGTGCGGACCTGTGGTTGTTTCATTCAGCCTATCCTTAAGCCATCGAACAGCAAGTCAGCAAATGTTCGCACATCTGTCGTACAACTTAGGTCGCATCGTGACCTACGGCCTCCTGGGAGCACTTGCAGGCCTGACCGGCCAGTTTTTTGATCTGGTGGGAAAGCTGGCAGGCATTGAAAACATTGTGGCTATTGTCGCCGGAGCACTGATGATTCTGGCCGGACTATTGATGCTTGACCTGATCCCTCACCGTTTTTTGCAACGCTTCGATCCGCTTCGGTATACGTCCCAATTCCTCAAACCTCTGGGCAGTCGTATTTCTTCACCAACTGTTGCCAGCAAATTTGCGCTCGGATTGATGCTGGGCTTTTTGCCATGCGGGCTGATTTACGCTGCGCTGCTGAAGGCGATGGCCACGGGCACGGCGCTTGCTGGATTACTAACGATGATGGCTTTCGGGTTTGGAACCGCCGGGGCGCTGTTCGCGCTCGGAGTGGTTTCATCGGCTTTTAGTTTGAAACTGGCGCGGTTGAATGCCAGCGGATGGGGAAGCCGGTTGACCGCCATCAGCGTTGCGTTGCTCGGAGTGTTTTTGGTCTGGCGAGGCTTGATGCCTTTGCTGGCGATGACCACGACCGAAGCGGCGAGTTGTCATCACTAAAGTTTTCAAAAATAAAATAAGCGTATGAGCGTCAGCAGCCCAAACTTATCCGCCGAGCGGGGCCTGGCTGGGCAAGCCCCTTCGGCTATCAAATCTGTTCCTAAACCTGCCAATAAACACGGTGGCAAACAGTTGCCGGTGTTGCCTGCACAATCAACTTACCATCGTTACCGTCGAATTATTCAGTTCGCCTGCTTTCTGATATTCGTGGCATTGCCCTTTTTCAATCTCATGCGGTTCGATATTCCGCGCCAAAGGTTTTACTTCGCCGGATATGAACTGTGGATCAACGAATTCGGCATCCTGTTTTTCTCTATGCTGTTTATGTTGTACGTGGTGACGGCGGCTTCGATGCTTTACGGGCGAATCTATTGCGGCTATTTCTGCCCGCAGATGATCTTCAGCGAAGCCTCGCTGGCGGTGGAAGAGCGCATTAAGAAGTTCGTCAACAAACGCTTCATCAAGCTTCACGCAAAACGTCGCCAATGGATGAGCGGCGCATTGTTTTACGCCGTGTTGGTTGTTGCGTCGGTTTTTTTGGCGTTCGTCTTCATTTCCTATTTTGTCGAACCACGCGATTTGATGGGACGGCTTTTCACACTGGACATTAAAACCGCTGGAGGAATCGCAGGGGCGGCGACGACGCTGATTGTCTTTCTGGATTTTGCCTTCGTGCGGCAAACCTTCTGCAAAACCATCTGTCCTTACGGTTATTTGCAGGGGATGCTTGGCGACAAAGAAACCTTGATTGTCCAATACCGCGATGGGCAAGGCGCGGACAAAGTCTGCATCGAATGCAAAAAGTGCGTCCGCGTTTGTCACATGGGAATAGACATTCGACACTCGCCTTATCAAATTGAATGCATTCACTGCGGCGAATGTATTGATGCCTGTGTGGACGTGCTGGGCAGATTGGGCAAGCCGGGTTTGATTCATTACGCCTGGGGCGAAAAGGGCGAGTTGGCGAACAACAAGCGAACGCCATTGCTCAAGCGGCTGGGATTGCGCGACGCCAAACGAGCAATCGTCGCTCTGCTTCTGCTGTTTTATGCTTCAGGGTTGTTCGTGGTGCTTTCAATGCGAGACAACGTAATGGTGAAGATTGCTCCGGTTCGCTCGGAGCTTTACCGGCTGGGCGACGATGGCCGGATTTACAACAAATTCCGCATGACCGTCGCCAACCGTCAGGGCAAAGACGCGACACTGGTGTTGACGCTGGAACATCTGCCCGGAGCGCAGATTGAATTGGAACAGCCGTTAAAGCTGAAACCTGCCGAAGAGCGCCAGCTTCAATTTGAGGTTTCAGTGCCGCCGCAAACCTTGCCGCCGGGCGTCAACCATTTTGAAATTGTCAGCCGCGCTGAACCGGGCGGCGATACAGCGAATATGCCAATGACCTTTATTACTCCCACCGAAAGGAAACCACGATGAGAAAACGGATCGTTAATTACCTATCACTGCAACAAGGAAAAATTTTGACCTTTCTGCTTGGCCTGGTGTTTGCGCTCTTCATTGGCATTTTGGTGACAGCGTACATTATCTCCAAACGCGCGAACCCGATCCTTCTGGATGCAACCGGCAAGCCTGTGAATGCTCAAACCGCCGATACTTACAAATAGCCACGGCGTCAGATGATCCACGACAATCAACACAATCCCTGCGAACTTTGCGATTTGGCGATTGGTCGTCATCCGTTTACGCGCAGCTTCGACGGCGAGGAAAAGTCATTTTGCTGTCTGGGCTGCATGAACGTTTACGCCATCCTGTTGGAAAGCGGAGTTATTGCTTCCGGCCAGAACGTGCGCGAAACCGAAGTTTTCAAGCGGAGCCTGGCGCTGGGTTTGATTGCAACTGGCAACCAGCGGGGGAAAGAAGCCCTGCCGCCGATTCCCCCCGATGCCCAGACGCAAGAAGTATTGCTGCAAGTTTCTGGAATGTGGTGTTCCTCCTGCGCCTGGTTGATTGAGCATTCTCTGACGAAAGAGCGTGGAGTTATTTCCGCCGAGGCCTTCTTCGCCTCCGACTTGATTAAAGTCAAATATTGCCCGCAATACCTTCCGCCTGATCGAATCTCCGAACGAATTGCCGAACTTGGGTACAAGGCCAGCGAATGCAACGGCGACAACGAATCGGCCAACACCGAACGCCGCGATTTGTTGTTGCGGCTGGGCATCGCGGGATTTTTGTACCTGAACATCATGACGCTGAGCATGGCGCTTTACGTCGGTTACTTCGAACAGATCGCCGAGAGCGTCAGCCGGTTTTTGCCGTTCGTCCTGATGGGGTTGGCTACGCCGATTGTGTTTTATTCGGCGATGCCTATTTTGAAGCCAGCGTGGAGTGGGCTTCAAAATAGTGTTGTGAGAATGGAAACGCTGCTCGGTTTGGGAATCCTGGCGGCATATTTTTACAGCGCAGCGCAGGCAGTTTTGGGCGGGCACGTTTACTTCGACACGGCTTCGGCAATTGTCACATTGGTTTTGGTCGGTAAGCTGATCGAGAAAAATGCCAAGGAGCGAACCTTTCGCGCCATAGCCACGCTTTACCGGATGATGCCGAAGAAAGTGCGATTGATGGTTTCGACTTTGTCCGGTGTCGAAGAGAAATTTGTTTCGGTGGATGCTTTGAAAGTCGGAGACGTGTTTGTGGTCAAGGCCGGAGAGAGAATTCCTGCTGACGGCGAAGTCATTGAAGGCATTTCGCAGGCCGACGAATCCTTGCTGACCGGAGAATCAATACCGGTTGAAAAAGCGCCCGGCGGCCATGTCATCGCTGGAAGTCTAAATTCCGGCAGCGTTTTGCGGGTTCGCGCCTCAAAAGTCAGCGAAGACACGACGCTGATGCAAATCATCAAACTGGTTGAACAAGCGCTGGGCAGCAAATCTCCTTTGGAGCGCACAGTGGATCGAATTTCGCGGTTGTTTGTGCCTGGCGTTGTGACGATTGCTGCACTGACGTTTCTGGTTTGCTGGCTAGGCGGGTTTACCGAACTGAACGAAGCCTTGATGCGAGCCATTACAGTTCTGGTGATTGCCTGTCCTTGTGCTTTGGGAATGGCGACCCCTTTGGCGATGACTGCGGCAATTGGGGCCGCATCACGTAAAGGCATTCTGGTTGGCGACAGTCTGGTGCTGGAGAACATCTGCAAAGTGGACACCGTGGTGTTTGACAAGACAGGGACCATTACTGAAGGCAATTTTGCATTGCTGGAATTCGAGCCGGTCGAAGCGGCGTCAGAGGCTGTTCAGCCAATCGCAAAGACGCAGAGTTACTTGGAAGTTAAGCAAAGCGCTTACTCGGCTTTGCCCCCGAATTTGGCAAATTTTGATTTACCGCTCAGAGTTGAAAGTGAAGCTGCCAGGAAAATTTTGGCGCAAGAGTTTTTGCGACTGGTCGCCTCGCTGGAACGTTACTCAGAGCATCCGCTGGCACGCGCGGTATTAAAACGTGTTGAGGTTGAAGGCCTGGAATTGTCGGAAGCCAGCAATATAGAGGTTCGAAAAGGACAGGGGTTAGTTGGCACGGTTTCCGGCCACAGAGTTTTCGTTGGCAATCGCCAACTGGCCGAAGCTGAAGGCGCCTGGACGGATTTTTCAACAGAAGATCAATCTCAAAATTTGGAAGCGAAAGGGCGAACAGTGGCCTTTTTCGGCTGGGGTAAGCAGCTACGAGGTTTGATGGCTTTCGGAGATCAGGTCAGGGCGGAAGCCGAATCTGTGATTGGCAATTTCAAGAGTAGAGGGATCAAGACTTTGATCGTTTCAGGTGATTCCAATGTCACAACCTCAAAGGTGGCTTCGCTGGTTGGCGTTAATGATTTCATTGCCGAGGCTCTGCCGGGGGATAAAGCATTGATAATTGAGCGTTTGCAGCAACAAGGTCAATTCGTCGCAATGATTGGTGATGGCATTAATGACGCACCGGCTCTGGCGCAGGCAGATTTGGGTATTGCTGTCGGCTCAGGCGCAGACATTGCCATGAAGGCTGCGGCAATTGTTCTGATGACAAACTCACTGGGCAAATTGTTAGAAGTCTTCGACCTGGCCAATAAAACCTGGCGCGTGGTTCGGCAAAATCTTTTTTGGGCATTTTTCTATAACGCGCTTGGAATCACCCTGGCCATCGCTGGAATTCTGAATCCGATCATGGCCGCCGGAGCCATGCTGCTTTCCAGTTTGTCGGTAATTGGTAATTCGCTCAGACTCAGTCGGCAGTAATTGGATGTCGAAAAATAACGGTCTTTCCTCAGGCATAATTTGGCGAGTGAATTCTTGGCTTGAAAGATGAGTAATCGAAATATGACTTCAACCACTGACTACTGTCTACTCCCAACACCTTCGGCTATAATCCCGCCCGATGATTCGCTTTGAAGAAATCCAAAACAAAGTTGAGCGTTACCACCCTGATGCTGATTTAGACCTGCTTCGCCGGGCGTATCTTTATTCTGCGATGATGCACGGAAAGCAGGTTCGCGCATCGGGCGAGCCTTATCTCAGCCATCCGCTGTCTGTGGCCAGCCTGCTGGCGGACCTGAAGCTGGATGTTGAAACCGTCTGCACCGGATTGCTGCACGATGTGGTTGAAGACACCCTGGCAAAATTGCCGGACATCACCGAAAAATTCGGCCCGACGGTTGCACATCTGGTCAATGGAGTAACCAAGATCAGTAATCTAGGCGACGTTTCAAAAGAAGATGCCCAGGCCGAAAGCTTGCGAAAAATGGTCTTGGCCATGGTGGACGATGTGCGGGTAGTGTTGGTCAAACTGGCGGATCGTTTGCACAACATGCAGACGCTGCAATTCCTGAAACCAGACAAGCGCAAACGCATAGCCAGGGAAACCTTGGAAGTTTACGCGCCGATTGCTCACCGGTTGGGCATGAGCAAGATACGAACCCAGTTGGAAGAACTGGCGTTTGAATACCTGGAACCTGACAATTACAAACAGCTCAAAGAAGAAGTCGAACAGCGCCGCGCTTCGACCGAAGCTTTTCTGGAAGAGGTTAAGTCGCGGATTTCCGAGCGGTTGACAGAAAATCAGGTTCCGTTCGTTCGGATTGACGGTCGCATCAAGCGGCTATACAGCATTTACCTCAAACTCCAAAATCAGAAAATCACGTTGGACAAAGTTTACGACCTGGCCGCCGTTCGAATCATAGTGCCAGAAACTCGCGATTGTTATTTCGCTCTGGGCGTGATGCATCAATACTGGAAACCGTTCAAGGATCGAATCAAGGA
>JAGNMH010000266.1 GCA_017991275.1 Acidobacteriota bacterium | reverse complement strand
CGCCGTCTGCCACGCCGCCGCGTTTCCGTTGAAACCAGGGATCGCTGTCAGTCGTGGATCAACCGCGAATTTCCACCTGGCGTAAAAGTACAACAGCGCGTTGAACACCAACGCCAAGCCAATCCAAACGACGCTCCAAGTCGCGGCTTCGCGGAACGAAACCGCGTGAGCGTTGCGGTGGAAGATTCCCAAATCCAGCGCCAGCATCGCCAGCACAAACGCCAAAAAAGCCGCGTAAAGCCACCAGTAATCAACGAACGGAAACAATTCAACAGTCATCCTTCAAACTCCTTTTTGCATTGCCGCGCAAAAAGAAAAAGACCTCTTGCGCTCCGGTTTGGAATCGCAAAAGGTCTTGATCGTTGAACGTTGGTTGTTGCCGTTCACCGGTGAGCCGGATTGCCTCACTCAAAGCAATCGTCTTGACGACTTCACCATACCTTCAAATTCAGGTGATCTACTCCCCTTTTGGGAAGCGTCTTTTTACGGGCTGGGTCAGATTTCGTCAAGATGCTGGCCACATTATTTCCGGCTAAGCGGCGACACATACCGCACAAACTCCAAGCCTGCCAACGCTTCCAGCTTTTCAATCGGCAATCGCCCGATGATGAGTTTTGACGATTGAGGGTTTTGCTCAACCACAAAGCCGAGCTTTTTGAGTTGAGTAATCGCCACGTCAGTTTTATCAGCTAATCGAACCTCCAAACTGGCTTTGCCATCTTGAACGAAAGTGGCTTCGTTAGCGGTTGGAGCACCTTTCGCCATCAACCTTTCAATCATTGCCGAAACAGATGGATGGAGCTTCGTCCAAACTTTCTGAAGAGGAGGTGAAATGTGTTGCGCTTCAGCAGCAACTACTGGCGCTCCGTTTTTATCCATCGTGAACCTGAATGCCAGCACGCCGTGAATCTTAATCCGGCCACCGTCAATGCCTGATGGCTTGAATTGCCATTGTCGCGCCGCCTGTATTACCGAAGCACGCAAAAGCGGATGCCCCGTTAGAATTTCAGTTTCTTCAACCTCGCCATCTGTGTTGAAGGTTATTCGGACTTTTACCACTCCGCTGGCTCGAATTGCCGAAGGATAAACAGGCATCACTTTTTTAATGGCTCCGGCAAGCAAAGGTTCGTTGTAAACCGAAAGGTGTCTAGTTTCTGGCAAAGGCGTTTCAGTTTTATCTCTCGCTATGCCTGGAGATACGCTTGCTTGGTTCTTTGCTGATGGAGGCGGAGCTGCAAGATTGTTATAAGCAGCTTTGGGCGCTTTCTGTAGCTTTGCCAGCAAGTCCAGTCTTTCAAAAGGAGAGTCGCCTTTTTGCCCAAATAGACTCTCTCGATTGACACCTTCCGGTATTTCGACTGGCACATCAACTCGGCGAGGTTGGCCGCCTTCGGTGATGGTCATTTCTTCGACGGCGACAAATGAAGTGAATTGAGTCATCAGCCGATACTCCAAACCAAGCTGAGTGATCGCTTCTTCGACATCGTCTTTCGGCGAGCCGTTTTGGATGCCGGAGTAATCCTGGCTCATCAAATCGTCAATTCGAGTTCGCGCCCACAGCGTCCCCAGCACGTCGTGTTCGGATTGTGATTCGGGCAATTCAACCGGAATGTCTCGCGTAAAGGTTTGCGCTCCGACGCGGCCAATCAAGCGAACAACTCCGCGAGCGCCGCCCGTGTAACGACCGGTCAATACCAACGGTTTGGCGCTGAACAGATCGGGGATGCGTTTTGGATAAACATCGGCAACAGGCAAGCCTCCCCATTCGACGCGAATGTCCGTCAGCAGAGGATTGCGGACTCGTTCGTGAAAGCGTTTGGCCGCCGCCGAACCGTCGTCCTGGAGCGAAACGTATTCGACTTCGCCTCTTCCCTGCTCCGCCATCTTGTCCAGCAGGAAGCGATTGACCGAAGAGCCAATGCCAAAGGCGAAGACGCGCGCGTTCGGATGTTTCTGAATCTCGCCGACGATTTCCATATCGTTGCCAACGAAACCGTCGGTCATAAAGCAAACGATGCGAAGGTGGTCTTGCGAATTTGACGGTTCAAGCGCGGTTTTGATCGCTTTCATCATTTCGGTTCCGCCGCTTCCCTGGCGGGACGCCAGAAAATCCTGCGCGCGTTTCAAGTTTTCCGGCGTGGCTGGGGCTGGCTGAGGAAACAAAACGTGCGTGTCTCCGGCAAAAGTAATCAGGTTGAAAGTGTCCTGCGGATTCATTCCGTCAATCGCCAGCTTCATGGCTTCTTTGGCTTTTTCAATCGGGAAGCCGTTCATCGAACCGGACGTGTCCAGCACAAAGACGATCTCTTTCGGCGAAACATCGGCGACGGTGACACGCTCCGGCGGTTGCAGCATCAAGGTGAAAAAGCCGCCTGACTGGCCGCGATGCGTCATCATCGCGTCGGCGATTTTCTTTCCGGCTACGTCAAATCGCAGCACGAAGTCTTTGTTCGGAATCGTGTTCTGATCTTTCAATCGCACGATGGCGGAGTGAGCATTGACGCGCTGCTCTTCGATTTCGTGAGCTTTCGTGTTGAGCGAATCAATCGGGACTCCGGCGTCCAGCTTCACTTCGATGGAAATGTCGTGACCTGTGCGTGTGCCTTCGGGCGTGATCGGCGGCGTGATGCGCGAAGCGTCAGGAACAGACGACGGTATCTGGCTGGTATCAATCTGACTGGTATCTGGCGCAGAGTTTTGAGTAGATGGCTGAGGAATGTATCGCGGCCCGACCACCATCGGGAAAACGAATTCATAAGCGCCGTCTTCGTACTTCAAAGCTTCGACGTAGCTGATCGTGACTTTGACTGTTGCGCCCGGCGCGATGTTGGCGACTGATTGCGTGAAGATGTTTGGCCGTTCCTGGTCGAGCAAACTGGCGATTTGTCCGGCTTCGCGTGCGGCTTCGTAAATTTGCCGAGCTTCTTCGCGGCGTCTGATTTTGCCTTTGATGGTGCGGTCGCCGACAACCATCGTCATATCGTCAACGGCGGCATTGGCCGACAACGGGAAAACGTAAACGGCTTCGATCTTGTCGTTGAATGGATTTTGAAATTCCTGTGTGACCGTCGTGCGCGCAAGGCTTCCGCTGATTTCGGCTTTGACTTCGGTATGCTTCAACGGGCATTGGCTTTCAGATTTGTTGGCTTTGCCAACGATTTGTAGCGCGCCCTGAGTAATCTTGCCGGGCGCGGCTTCGACAAGGTTTGACGGCAGTTCCGCCAATCCGGCAAAGACTAAAAAGCTGAGGACGCAAAATCCGGCAGCGAGTATCAGGCTGAAGACGAAATCTCTTTTTAACTTACTTCTCATTGTTTCCTCCAAATTTACTGAAGCATTTTGGGCACACTTATCCCTCCGTTGTTTAGGCAACGCGATATGGGATGAAACCAAAATGGCAAATTGCAATCGGCTGATTCGACGCTCAGAGTGATGGAAGAGTTCCGAACTCTTCGTGGCTGAGAACGAAGAGACAAAAGACGGCTTGCAAAAAAAGACGTGGAAACCTGCGACGTCGGCAAGCTTCCACGTGTTGTCAGTCAAAGCAAATTGTCATGAACCGGAAGGCCAAAAGTGCGCCGCTCCATGTTTGTCAGGCTGCCGAAGCCGTTCTGTACAGCAGCGGGGAATCATAACGAAGCCTGGGGCGTACAATTACCGCACTTGGTTCCTGACGACGTTCGACGCGTTCGTGCAGCGACAGCCGCCAACGTAACTGTTTGCCAAGTTCTTCGGCAAAGACGCTCAGATATTCGGGAGCGAAGCTTAGATTTCGCATCTCGCTTTCGATCCGTCGCCGATAATCGCTGACTGATGAATCGGAAATGCCTACGATTTCCGCGATCTCCAGTTGCGACGGTTCGTCGGCGTCGAAATAGCAATGCCACAAAATTCGCCAAAACCTTTCAGTTCGCACTGCGTTTGAGCGAGTCAACTGGCTAAGCCTGTTCAAAAACTCAATCGCAATGGAACGGGCTTCCAGTTCCTGTTCGTTGCGCATGACTTCCTGTTCAGGATTGGCATCTGCGGATACCAGCGAATAGCTATTCCCGCGCCCTTGTCGTTCTTCGCTGATTTCGTCGTCAATCGAAGTCAGCATAGGGTCGAAAATCGGCAGTCTGGCCAGCGCCAACTGACGCAACACTCGCAACGGCGCCGGCGAATCAATCGCTTCTAAAATTTCCACCATCAGTTCAACCAGTTCGTGATTGCTGACTATCACCTGGGTTTCGCCTGTGCAGCCAGAGCGGCGGCGATTTCTAAGCCGCATAGGAATATTGGCAATCAAATCGTCGAAAGTACCGCTGTCTTTAATCCCTTTGTCATCGCTCCACTGACTCAAACCGAAGACGGCTTCGGCTGCCTGACGATAACGCTCGACCTGGCCATTTTTGTTATGGCGGCGGAAGCGGCGAAAACTGGAATCGCTTTCAAGTATCTGGCTAACGCGGCGAACGATTCGATAATTTTCCGGGCGGCGACGGCGCAAATTGCCAATCAACAAATTGGTTAATTCAATCTGGTAAATTTCCCGCTCGATTTCAGTGTCCGACATCCCAACTGCCAGATAGTGATTGAAACGCCCTTTTTGCAGCAACAACAGGTATAAATCCTGTGTCAAATCGTGAATAGAAAATTGCGGTCCAGAGCTTTGATTGCCGAGTGCGGAACGAACCAACGGGTGGGACGAAACCATACGCTGCAACGAACGCAATAAACTGTGCGCGTCACTGTGTTTGATTCGTGTTTGCCAAAGCGAGCTTGATCCAGGTGTGTTAAGCGAGGACACACCGGGAGTGAGTTTCGCCGGTTTTAGCGGCGAATTCGGAGTTAACGCTTTCATTTCAACCTTGCGCGAGTTACGGATCGGTGAGATGACCCGGACGCCACTGAGCGTCTGTGTGTGTAATTTCCCGTCGGCTTTCGGTCTTAACGCCAAAAGTCCTTACTCAGCACGCGCGAAAACAATACGGGGCAGTCATTATAGGAAAGTTGTCCGCGGGCAAGCGTAAATAGTATTAACAGCAACGGATAGGGTTGAGGCCGTTACTGCATAATGTTTTTACACGAGTGTCTGAGCCGGTTACACTGTCGGCTAGTAGGTAGGTGCGAGTTGGAGAAGTTCGTAGATTTAATACCGGGAAATGGGGCTGACTAAATTCCTCGGTCACATTACTTTTACCAGCATCCTTGGCAATTTATCCGAACCTGAAGAGTCAATTAGTAGTCAGGCTTGGGGCATTCAACAGCCGGGATAACAGTAAACTCTGACCCGCTCTTTTTTCTAGCTTTCAGCTTTGCTTCAGTCAGTTACAAACTCAAAAAACGTCGGCGAAGACAAGCCCGAACAAAACTCTATTGGTTTATTTTTCATTTGAGTTTCAATCAGGTGCATTCGCATAAGTGGCTCTGAAACGAAAAGAAACCGTTACTGGGGGACGGAGCCTTGAAATTTTGAACCACTGAAATCTTGCGGCTGAATCGCCGCTGCTGCATACAAATGGGCTGCCGTGAAGTTGCAGCCCGAGTTGACGCAGGCATTATAGCCACAAGCTTGGAATGCTGGCTAGTGGTTTTTAGCGCGAAAAGACAATTTGAAAAAGAAATTCTCAGCGCATAGCCAGCATTGTGTCTGCCAGCCGTTCAATCACAGTGACCAAGGATTTCCCAGCCTCGTCATAACGACCAGCCGCCGCCAACTGCTCTGCATCGCGCGCTGCATCAATTGCGAATGAAAGTTTCAATGCCTGAACTTGCAGACGAGAATTGTTGCGAAAACTCTGAGTCAGATTCTCAACTCCGGTTTTCAGATTACGAATGTTGGTAATGAGCGCTTCCTTGCTTTCACGATTTTTGGCGGTGGCAGCGGGGGTCATCTTGCCAGTCCTGGCTTGCTCATCGGCGAGTTCAAATCCATTGACGACCTTGCCGTAAATGTAAATAAACTTCGAGAAGTTTTTGATCTGCTCGGCAAGTTGCCCTGCTTCAACCTTAAGATCAGGAGTTGGTGTTGGCTTGGGAGCAGGAGCTGACCTACGAGTTTTTTTCTGAGCCACGGAGGCCAGCGGGAAAGAGCAAACTACGGCAAGCAGGAGCATCAGGATTGTGGTCGAATAGCGTTTCAAATGATTCCTCCGTGATTTCAAGGTATAGATGTTAATTGGGGTGAACCTTTTTATCACCGCCCATCGCGCAACTGCAAGCTGCGCAAAGCTTTGACCGCTGATTTAGAAGACGCTTGACCCTTCCCAGAACGCTATGCTATTTCGTTGCTCGCTCAAAAGCTGTTTAACGCTCTCGGCAGCACTCACGGCATCAGGCTCCACAAGAGCGAAGCTTTTTCTGCTCCGAATTTATTCAATCGCCAAAGACAACTAAAGAAATCCCCATAACGGGCGTGAGTGTGCTTGACTGCGCTCCCACATTCTCATTATTTTTTATGCCACCGGTTCGCTTTAGATTTGGCGACGCCACTGGGCAAGGAGATTCAAATGCGAAACAAGGTGTTTTTATTAACGGTTTTATTGACGCTTGGCTTGGCTGGTTTGTTGGCAGCCGGTTTGTCAACAAGGGCAAGCGGTGTTTCCGAATCCTTCAAGGACAGAGCCTTTGCCGGCAAACTTCAAGGGCCAGTGACTGTAACTGTGACACCGGTTTCACCTACTCAGGCTCAGGTTGATTCGACAATAAAAGCCATTCAAGCGAATTCATCAGTAATGAAGTATTTGGACGGGACTCAAAACCGTTTGATTTCCGTGGAATACCCTGACGCGCCTCGGTTGTCGCTGACACAGCAAAAACTCCGCGCTACTTTTTACGACTACACGAACAATCGCCCGGTTGTGGTTGAGACTTCAATCGGCAATACAGGCTCCATAACTGTTTCCATCGGATCGGTTCAACCACTGCCGAATTCTGAAGAATTTGACGCCGCAGTTTCAATTGTCAGGAACGATCCGAACTTCTCCGGCCTCTTCAAATCCGGAGTGGAAGTTTATAGAAGCATGCCGCCGTTGGTTTCAGAAAGTTTGAAAGCCGACCGTGCCTTGACCGTTGGCCTCCTGGCTCCGGGCACTGATACGCCGAATCAGATTGTCGCGGTGAATATGATTCGCGGAACCGTGGCTACTTTTGTCAAAAACGCTCCGCCGACGGCCAAGGCGCTGGACGCCACTTGCGGTGATCCGAGCGCCGGACAAGGTACGACTTCACGCGGCACTGCCGGACAATTCAACCTGACTATTAGTGCGGCGGGCACTCCAATCTGGCAAATGCTGGTAATTCGCCCATCGGCCTCGTCCGGGACTCGCGCTTCGGCTGTTGAGCTACGCGACATTTACTACCTGGGTAAACCGATTATGAAGCGCGCT
>JAGNMH010000265.1 GCA_017991275.1 Acidobacteriota bacterium | reverse complement strand
TGATGAAGCCGCGTTCGTAACTCTGGGAGCAATTGCCTTGCAAGGCGTGCGAACGGCGGAAGTGAAGCTCGGCGATGCCGTGGCGGTGATTGGTCTGGGTTTGCTCGGCCAACTGACCGTGCAGATTTTGAAAGCCGCCGGTTGCTGTGTGATTGGAATTGATTTGGAAGCGAGCAAAGTCGCGCTGGCCGTTGAATTCGGCTGCGATGCCGCAGTGTTGCGCGGCGACGATGTTGAATCGGCGGTCAAACGATTCACCGATTCGTTTGGCGCGGACGCTGTGATAGTGACTGCGGCGGCGGACACCAACGACCCGATTGAACTGGCCGGAGCAATTGCTCGTGACCGCGCGATTGTTTCAATGGTCGGCGCTGTGCGGATGGATATTCCGCGCAAGGTTTATTACGAGAAGGAATTGCAACTGCGGTTGTCGCGTTCGTACGGCCCAGGGCGTTACGACGCCGATTACGAAGAGCGCGGAAAGGATTATCCAATCGGTTATGTACGCTGGACTGAGCGCCGAAACATGCAGGAGTTTTTGCGGCTGGTTGCAACGAAAGCGGTCAAACTGGATCGCCTTGTCACTCATCGCATTCCAATTAAGCAGGCTGAACAGGCTTACGAAATCATTACCGGCAAAACTCAGCAAAACTATCTTGGAATCCTGCTGACTTACTCTGAAACGGCGAGCGGCAAATCAAAAGTCGTCGCGTTGAATCAAACAGCCAAAACTGCCGAAGTTCGATTGGGAGTAATCGGCGCTGGCAATTTTGCCAAAAGCGTTTTGCTGCCTCGGCTGGCAAAGCTTGGCGGCATCAGTTTGATTGGTTTGGCGACGGCGACCGGGCGAACCGCCAAAGCCGTGGGCGAACAATTCGGCTTTGAGTTTTGCACCACCGATTTCCGCGAACTGCTACAACGCGAAGACATCAACACGATCTTGATCGCTACGCGGCACGATACTCACGCGGCAATGACCGCCGAAGCCGTTGGCGCAGGCAAAACCGTATTCGTCGAAAAGCCACTGGCGACGACTGAAGAAGCGTTGGCCGAACTCGTTGCCGCCACTGAACAAAATCAAGGCAGAGTTCTAGTGGGTTTCAATCGTCGCTTTTCTTCGCTGTCGGCGGAGTTGAAACGGTTCTTCGACGGCGCGGGTTTGCTGGCGATTGCCTATCGCGTCAACGCCGGAGACATTCCAAAAGAAAGCTGGATTCAACAGGACGAAGGCGGCGGGCGCGTTATCGGCGAAGTTTGCCACTTCGTGGACCTGCTGCAATTTTTGACCGGAGCCGAACCAGTGGAAGTCTTCGCTTATCGTAGCGAGGCCGGAGCGGATACATTGAGCGTTGTCATCAAATTCAGCGACGGTTCGGTCGGCAACATCAACTACTTTGCCAACGGTGATCGCGGATTGCCGAAAGAGCGGGTGGAGGTTTTTGGCGGCGGACGTTCGGCGGTTCTGGATGATTTTCGCCAGCTTGAGATGTGGCGCGACGGCAAACGCAAAACTTCAAAACGAATGTCACAAGACAAAGGCTTCGATCAGGAATTGGCCGCGTTTGTTGCGGCTGTGCGCTCAGGCGAAGCGATGCCGATTGATTGGCGTAGCCTGATGATGACTTCGCTGGCGACTTTGCGGATTGAAGATTCGTTGCGGAGCGGCAAGCCGGAAGCTGTGAGTCAGTACCGCGACCAGTAGGGAGCGTGTTTTTCGCAGGCTGTCACTTATGGATACTCGCTTCCTACCGGTCGCGGTACTGATTCGTTTACAGGATTCGACAAGATTCAAAATTGGCGTTGAGTTTGTTGGCTGAGAAGCGCGATGAATTTGGAAAAGCTGTTGTTGCTGGTTAGAACTCTGCGGCATTTGCGTTGGGAGCAATTGGCGTATCGTCCGTTGCGAGTTGCTCAGTTCAAACTGTATCGCCTGTTGCCGCAGTTGGCTTTTCGTCCGACTGAACCTGGTTCGGCGGTTTCTTCGGTTTCGCGGCAATCGGTTGAAACAGTCCGCCAGGTTTTCATCGAACAGTTCGCGCATTTGAATCAACCGCTGGCGGAGTTTGACGGCTGGTTGAACGACCTGAAGCAAAACCATTTCACATTCCTGAATCGCGGTTTGACGATTCACCCGAAAGTGAACTGGAATAAACGCCACGAAAGTCACCTGTGGAATTATCAGCTCCATTATTTCGGCTTTGCCCCGCTGGCTGCGCGCGCGTTTGTTGAGCGCAGTGAAGCTTCGGCGTGGCAGTCTTGCCGTAGGTTGGTTGAAAGCTGGATTGACAAAGCTTGTGTTGGGCGCAGTGACGGTTGGGACGCTTATCCGATTTCGTTGCGTGTGGTGAATTGGATTTACGCCTATTCGCTGGTGGCTGATCGCGAAGACGAAAGCTTTCTGGCCAAATGGCGGGCCAGCATTTTCGACCAGTTAGGCTTTTTGCATCGCCATCTGGAACATCATCTGCTGGCAAACCATCTGCTGAAAAACATCAAAGCTCTGGTCGTTGGTGGATTGATCTTTCAAAACAAAAGCTGGCTGGCCGAAGGCAGGCGGTTGTTGTGGCGCGAACTGGACGAACAGGTTTTGGCAGACGGCGGGCATTACGAACGTTCGCCGATGTATCACGCTCAATCGCTGGCAGATTTTCTGGAAAGTTATGCTCTGTTGCGCGCGTTCGGTCGCACTGAACCCAACGAAAAAATTGAAGCCAGGTTGCGAGCGATGGCCGGTTTTCTGTCGGCGATGAGCTACTCCGACGGAACTCTGGCGCTGTTCAACGACTCGGCAAACACGGTGGAAACCCGACCATTGCCAATCCTGGAATCGGCCAAGCGCATTATCGGTGAGGTTCCGCCAGCGGCGACAAATTTTCAGCAAACCGGATATTACTTGTGGGTTTCAGCGGATGAGCGGGAAAAGATCATTGTTGATGCTGGCGAACCTTCGGTGGTTTACAACACGGCTCATGCGCATTGCGATTTGCTCAGTTATGAATTGCGGCTTGATGGACAACCATTCATCGTTGATTCAGGAGTTCACGGTTATGGCGGAGATCGTTTCCGCGAATATTGCCGCTCGACGCGAGCGCATAACACCGCGATGTTTGACGGCGTGGAGCAGTCCGAAGTTTGGAGCACATTTCGTATGGCTCGGCAGGCGAGGGTGTTAGACGCGGAAGCGAATGGCGCTGGTAAAGTCTGGAGCTTTCGTGGAAAGCTTGAACGGTACGATGGCAAGGTGATTCATCAGCGGCGGATTCATCGAAGTGAGATTGGTGAATGGGTAGTGACGGATTTGGCTGAAGGTGATACGGCGATGGCTTCGAGTTTTGTTCATTTGCATCCGGCGGTTGAGGCCGGGTTGATTGGTGGCGGTAAGGTGATTTGTCGGTTGGGTGAGCGACAAATTGTGATTGAAGCTTTTGGCGAAAATGTTCGCGCGAAAGTGATTGTTGGAGCCGACGCTCCGACGCAAGGGTGGCGATTTGATGATTTTGGAATTGCTGAAGCGAACGCTGTGATTCAGTTTGATTATCGAATTGGGAATGGGAAAGAGTTTGGTTATCGGATGGCTGCGCTCACTGCTGGTCGTGGCGCTGACTCGGAATAACGAATGCGAATCACTTTTCTATGCCAATACTTTCCGCCAGAGATGGGAGCGCCGTCGGCTCGCACGTTTGAGCATGCGCGGCGTTGGGCGGAGCTTGGTCACGAAGTCACGGTTGTCACAGGCTTTCCTAATCATCCGACCGGAATCATTCGGCCTGAATATCGCGGACAGTGGGTCAAGCGCGAAAAGGTTGAAGGCATTGACCTGCTCAGGACCTGGGTTTATTGCGCGGCGAACAAAGGATTTTTTCGCCGAGTGTTGAATTTCTTTTCTTTCTTTTTTTCGTCGCTGATTCTGGGCGCTTTCATGACCGGGCAGCCTGATGTTGTGATCGGAACTTCACCGCAATTTTTTTGCGCGGTGTCGGCTTATTTGCTCAGTCGTGTGAAACGAGTTCCTTTCGTTTTTGAAGTCCGCGACATTTGGCCGCAATCGGCTGTTGAAATGGGCGCGCTGAAAAACCGCTGGCTGATTCGCGCGCTGGAAGCGATTGAAATGCATCTTTACCGGCATGCTGCATTGATTGTTCCAGTTGCCGAATCCACGCGCGAATACCTGTTGGCCAAAGGCATCGCGCCCGAAAAGATCAAAATCATCACCAACGGAATTGACGCCGCGTATCTGGCTTCGCCAAGCATCGCGCCTGAAGAAGTGAGGCGGCAATTCGGGCTGGAAGGCAAGTTCGTGGTTTCTTACATCGGAACGCACGGAATGGCTCACGCGCTGCAAGTTGTGCTGAAAACTGCCAAACGATTCGACAAAGAATCAGACGTGCCGGGGGCGGCTGCGTACCCAGTGCATTTCCTGTTTGTAGGCGAAGGGGCGGAAAAAGAAAACTTGAAGCAATTGGCAGAAAGTTTGTCGCTAAACAATCTGACTTTTCTGGATGAACAACCCCGCGAACGTTTGCTGGGATTTTATAGAGCCAGCGATGTCAGTCTGGTTCCGTTGCGGCGGCTGGAGATTTTCAGGAAGGTGTTGCCGTCAAAGCTGTTTGAGTTGATGGGAGTCGGCTGTCCGATTATTTGCAGTGTCGAAGGCGAAGCGGCTCGGTTGGTAACGACAGCCGAAGCCGGTTTGTGCATTGAGCCGGAAAATGCCGACGCGCTGTTTGCCGCCATCAACCGATTGCGCTACGAACCAAAACTGAGAAAACAAATGAACGCCAACGGCCAGCAATTCGTCAAAGCCAATTACCTGCGTTCGGTGTTGGCTGAAAAATATCTACAAGTGGTCGGTGACCGGTTGTCAGTTTTGAGCAGCGCCGTTCAAGATTCGATTGAACTGCCGAAACCACCAACCATCAACCACCAACCACCAACCACCAATTACCAAACACCAGCAACCGACCACCGGCAACCGACCACCGACAACCAATGAGATCATACGTCACACTTTTCATGCTTTCGTTTCTGGCGGCGTTGGCGCTGACGCCTGTGGTGCGGCGCAAAGCCACGGAGTGGGGAGCGATAGCCGTGCCGGATGGTATTGAAGGCGGGCGGCATATTCACGCAAAACCTACGCCGCGTTTGGGCGGGATTGCGATCTATCTGGCGTTTATGGCTTCGCTGGCTTGTGTGCCGTTGATGCCGAATATGGTTGGCGATATTTTTCGCTCGAATTTGCCAAAGCTGCTGATGCTGCTGGTTCCGGCGACGCTGATATTTCTGTTTGGCGTTTACGACGATTTCCGCAACGTAGGCGCTCCTGAAAAACTAATAGTTCAGACCCTGGCCGCAGCGATTATTTTTGCCGGAGGCTTTCGCATTGAAAATATCTCTTCGCCGTTTGGTGGCCACTGGCATCTGCCGCTGTGGCTGAGTTTCGTCTTGACGGCAATTTGGGTGATAGGAATTACCAACGCCTTTAACCTGATTGACGGCATTGACGGGTTGGCGGCTGGGGCCTCCGTGTTTGCGCTGCTTTCGATTCTGGTTTTTTCCGTCGCGCAAGGAAACCCGGAAATCAGCCAGTTGACTATTGTGTTGATCGGAGCGGTGCTGGGTTTTCTGCGATTTAATTTCAATCCGGCAACTATCTTTCTTGGTGATTCGGGCAGTCTGTTTTTGGGGTTTATGGCTGCGACGTTGTCACTGGCCGGTTCGCAAAAAGGTTCGACGATTGTGGTAATTGCGATTCCGTTGATCTCGTTCGGCTTGCCTGTAACTGAAGCCGGGTTATCTCTGGCGCGCCGCTTTGTCAGCGGTCAATCGCTGTTGGCCGGAGATCGAGGACACATTCACCACAAGCTTTTGCAACACGGATTGACCCAACGGCAAGCGGTGATTTTGCTTTACGCGGTATGCGCTCTGTTTTCGCTGTTTGGTTTGATGTTGATAAATCCTGCGCGTAGTTTGGCGGCGCTGGTCTTTTTTGTTCTGGGCGTAGGGATCGTTTTCGGAGTGCAGCGATTGCGTTACGCCGAATTTGCCGAGCTTGGCAACCAGATCAAACAGGGGGTCACTCAACGTCGTCGCTCGCTGGCCGTCAATGTTCGAGTCCGTCGCGCCAGCGAAGATTTGAGCAAGGTCGAAACTTCGGCACAGCTATTCATCGCTCTGGAAGCGATGCTGGAAACCAACGAATTCGATTTCGCGATACTGGAACTGAAAAGTGAAGCGCCGGTTTTATCTGCAAAGGCCCACGAAGAGGACACAAAGGAAAGAGCGGGCGATCTTGCTTTCTTTACTCAGGCGTCAGACAGCTTGGTTGAAAACACTGCCCTTGACACCGGCAGTCGAACAATCTGGAGATGGAAAAGAGATAGTTCGAAGCCGGATCAAGCAGAAAGGAATTTTTCAAAGTGGGCGCTCAGAGTTCCGCTAACCAACAATGTTGGCAATGAAATCGGCGCAATCACTTTTCATCGAAGCTTATCCGATCACGCGCCGACAATTGACCTGAAATACTTGTGCGCAGATTTTCAGCGGGAACTGAGCACGGCAATGGCGCGATTGATCAATGAAGGTCAGATTTGCATCGGGATAAATTCCGGGTCGTCCTGATGCTGGCGCTCCCAGGTCAGAAAGTTGTAGTAACCGCACGAGGTTTCTTCTGGAAAATCGCGACAAGTCGTTGGGCGATGTTCGTAAACGCCGCAGTTGCGTTTTTCCTGATCGAAAAACATGCAGGTGCTTTTGTAAATACTGTCTTTTCGATGTCGCAGCACGCGAGCCTTGTATTCTTTTTCGTACTTGGTGAATTTCTTTTCGGCTTGCTCATACGTCAGGCTGAAGCGTTTGGCCAATCGCTGTATGTCGCGTTTGTTGATTCTGATCCAGTCGTATGAACAACAATAGCCGGGACATTTTGAGCAGTCGTATTTCAGTTTAGGTTTCTTCGCGGTCTTGTTCCCGTTGGTTTGCAGAACGGGCAGTTCTTTTTTTGCCATAAGTTTGAAGTTTGAATTGTGCCTGTGTGGAGTCGCGGCCAGAATGTTTTGACCGCGCGACATACTTACCATCATCACCAAACAGCGGCAACCTTTAATTGTCTCCAGAGCGAATTTTTGATGAGTAAAACTGGTTGGAACAAATCAAACTGGGTCAGCCTGATTCCGAATGGCATAGGCCATGTGAAGCCAAACCATTATCTGGATATGGCCAAGATCGTCTGGCGCAACCGAGATCAGTTGCCTTACGCCTGGCGAATTCTGACCAAAGGCGTTTGCGATGGCTGCGCGCTGGGCACTGCCGGAGTTCACGATTTCACCATGGACGGCATTCATCTGTGCATGGTTCGTTTGGAGTTGATGCGATTGAACAC
>JAGNMH010000264.1 GCA_017991275.1 Acidobacteriota bacterium | reverse complement strand
CAAGCTGCAGCTTCAACGTTGTCGTCAACAAGTTGACGCTTGGAGCTTCATTGGCTGATCCGTTGGCTTGCGCTGGCCCTGGCGACAAGGTCAACGGCAGTTTCAGCGCCACCAACACCACCGGAGCTTCCGCTACGGTTTCGTTGACGGCGACTTTGTCCAACGTAGTGACTTTGCCTGGAATGGCTTCGGCGGACGTTGCTGGCGGAATTGTGATTGCTGCCGGTTCGATCAATTGGTCTGGAACGCTCGGCGCTGGCCAGACGGTGACTGTCACCTGGATGGGTCAGCTTGCGGACAATCTGACCGCCGGAACTCAGGCCTGTTCAGCGGTGACGGCGACGGCGAATTCCTTGCCGGTTGCGGGCGGCGCTCAAGCTTGCGTGACGATCAATTGCCCGGCTGCCGGCCCAGGAATTCCGTTCCCGACGGCATCTGAAGCCAGTGATCAAGGCGCAGGTTCGGTCTTGATTTACAACATCTACACTTCGGGCGCGACCAGCGGTAACACGCAAAACACTCGCATCAATCTGACTAACTCGCATCCAACTCGTCCGGCCTTTGTTCACTTGTTCTTCGTCAGTGAAGGCTGTTCGGTGGCTGACAGTTATGTTTGCCTGACCGGCAATCAAACAACCAGCTTCCTGGCCAGCGATCTTGATCCGGGAGTCACAGGCTACATCGTGGCTGTCGCGGTTGATGGAGTTCGCGGCTGCCCGACCAGCCACAACTTCCTGATCGGCGATGAGTACGTGAAATTCACAACCGGCCACGCGGCGAACCTGGGCGCAGAAGCGATTTCGCAACTGGCCGGAGGCTTGCCGGCTTGCGACGGAAACTCTGTCACCGCGCAGCTCGACTTCAACGGCATAGCTTACGATCAGGTCAGCCACGTCCTGGCTAACGACAGCGTAGGCTCACGCGCAGACGGCAACGACACCTTGCTGATCCTGAACCGCATCGGCGGCAATCTGGGAACTGGAGCTGGTTCGTTGAGTTCAATTTTCGGTATCTTCTATGACGACGCCGAAAACGCATTGAGCTTCACCTTCAACGGAGGCCATCAGTTCCGCAGCAGTCTGTCGAACAACTTCCCGCGCATCACTCCCAGGTTTGAGACATTCATTCCTGCGGGACGCACGGGCTGGTTCAAGCTGTGGCCGACGACGGGTCTGTGGGGCATGACCGGAGCCGCGATTAACTTCAACCCGAACGCTGATTCCAGTTCAGGAGCCTTCAACCAGGGGCATAACCTGCACAAACTGAGGTTGACCAACACGGCGAATTACGTGATCCCGGTCTTCCCGCCAAGTTGTTAACCTGATTGTAAGGACGCAAAATTTTGCGCCTTTACTTGATCTAAAAGAGGGCTGAGCTTTCCACAGGCTCAGCCCTCACTTTTTTTGAGCGGCTTGAACTCTCAGTTGCGTTCGTGCTATTTGGTTCGGCCTTTGCGACAGCCAATAAGGTTTGTGTGCGAATCAACGCGCTTTTCATCGGTAGTAGCTAACGGAGAATGGAGTCGGAATAATAAAGTTATGTCCAAATCACTCGTCATAGTCGAATCGCCATCGAAGGCAAAAACAATCAATAAATATTTAGGCGCAGGTTATAAAGTTCTGGCATCTGTCGGCCACGTCAAGGATTTACCTAAAAAAGGTCTGTGCGTTGATGTCGAAAACGACTTCGAGCCAACTTACGAAGTAATGCCCGGCAAGGAAAAGGTAGTCAAGGAAATCACCGCCGCCGCCAAAGAAGCCGAAACAGTCTTCATCGCAACCGACCCTGACCGCGAAGGCGAAGCCATCGGTTATCACCTGGCCGAAATAGTCAAAAGCGGACGCGGGCAGTCAAAGAAGCCAATCTTCCGCGTCATGTTCAACGAAATCACCAAGAACGCGGTCAAGGAAGCTTTCAACCACGCAGGCCAAATCAACAACGATCTGGTTGATGCTCAACAGGCGCGCCGGGTGCTTGATCGTTTGGTTGGTTACAAAGTCAGCCCGCTGTTGTGGGATAAAGTTCGTCGCGGACTTTCCGCCGGTCGAGTTCAAACCGTCGCCGTTCGATTGGTGGTCGAACGCGAACGTGAAATTCAGGCGTTCATTAAAACTGAATACTGGTCAATCATTGCCAATCTGGCCGCCCAATTGCCACCAAACTTCGACGCGCGTCTTTATAAAGTTGATGCGCTGACGGTCAAGACTTCCGGCTTCGATGAAGGCGTCAAGAAGAACGAATTTCATATTAAAGATGAGGCGACTGCGCAGGGCATTTTGGACGAACTGAACGGTTCAAAGTACGTCGTCAGTGAAGTCACAACCAAAGAAAAGAAACGCAACCCAGTTCCACCGTTCATCACCTCCAAGCTGCAACAGGAAGCTTCGCGCAAGCTACGATTCACGGCCAAGCGCACTATGCAGATTGCTCAGAAGCTGTACGAAGGAAAAGAAATCGGCAGCGAAGGCGCAGTCGGTTTGATTACTTATATGCGAACCGATTCGACTCGTGTGGCAGATGGCGCGCTTGGCGAAGTCCGCGATTTTATTGGCGGGCATTACGGCCCTAATTACTTGCCGGAAAAAGCGATTCATTACCGCTCGAAGAAAGACGCCCAGGACGCGCACGAAGCCATTCGCCCGACCTCGGCAGATCGTTCGCCGGACAAAGTCGCGGCTTATCTGGACAAGGACGAACTGGCGCTTTATCGCCTGATCTGGCAGCGGTTTGTCGCTTCGCAAATGATGCCGGCGATCTTCGATCAAACAACAATTGATATTTCTGCTGGTGAAAAATACCTGTTTCGCGCCACCGGCTCGGTCCTAAAATTCGATGGCTTCCTGGCCGTTTACGAAGAAGGCAAGGACGAAAAAGACGATGACGACGAAGAACGCGCCGCCAAATTGCCAAAGGTCGAAAAAGGCGAACAACTGATGCTGAAGTCACTGACGCCGAACCAGCACTTCACCGATCCGCCACCGCGTTATACCGAAGCGACTCTGGTCAAGGTGCTGGAAGAGAAGGGAATTGGGCGGCCTTCGACTTACGCTTCGATTATGTCTGTCATTCAGGATCGTGAGTACGTCGAAAAGCTGGAAGGTAAATTTCGACCGACAGACCTGGGCACTCTGGTCAACGATCTGTTGATCGAAAGCTTCGCCGAACTGTTCAACGTTGAATACACGGCCAGAATGGAAGCCCAGCTTGATGAAGTCGAAGACGGCAAGCTGAAGTGGACTCAGGCCTTGCATGGTTTTTATGACAAGTTCACCGTTGATCTGAAATCCGCGCAAGAACACATGCGCGACCTAAAACGGCAGGAAATCATCACTGACGAAGTTTGCGACAAGTGCGGATCGAAGATGGCCATCAAGTTCGGACGCTTCGGCCAGTTTTTGGCCTGCACTAATTACCCCGAATGCAAAAGCACGCGCGAACTGGCCAAGCCTCCTGCCGTCAACGAAAATGGCGAAGTCAGTGCAGATACCGAAAACCCTTACGCTAACGAAACTTGCGAAAACTGCGGCAAACCAATGGCGTTGAAGAAAGGCCGCTTTGGAGCCTTTCTGGCTTGCACCGGTTACCCGGACTGCAAGACTACGCGAAAGATAACGAAGACCGGCGCGGTCGCAGCGGCTCCGGTGATGCTGGACGAACGCTGCCCTGTTTGCGACTCGCAACTTTCAATTCGGCAAGGGCCGTTTGGCGAATTCACTGCCTGTTCGACTTACCCGACCTGCAAATTCATCAAGCGTGAAACCACCGGCGTCGCTTGTGCGAATGCGGGCTGCAAAGGCGAAATCGTCGTCAAGAAATCCAAGCGCGGCAAAATCTTTTACGGCTGTTCGGAGTATCCGAAATGCGATGCGGTGTTCTGGGACAAACCTGTTACCGAAGCCTGCCCTCAGTGCAACAAACCGTTCACGCTGGAAAAGTACAACGCCAAAAAAGATGAAACGATCAAATACTGCTCAGACGAAAATTGTGGTTTCAGACTGGTCAATGGAGTTCAGGCCGAAGTCATGGTGAAAGCCGCCAAAGAAACTAAAGCCACAAAAGCCGCCAAACCGGCAAAAGCCACTAAAGCCAGGCGCACGGCTAAAACTGCCGGCGAATGAGTTTCAACAAGCTCATTTTGTAAGAGTTAGGTCGGTAATTTTGAGCGAAGCAATGACAACCTGAAATATGTTGGGTTATGACAATAATCGGCCCTGTCGGAATTGAAACTCCGACGGGGCCGAACTTTTTCCATTTTCCTTCCAATTGAGAAAGACTTGGCGACAAATTCCCACGGTTTCTAACTTTCAGCCTTTTGGTTGTTGCAAAAGGGGAGTTTTGTTAGACTGACCGCCGTGCGCCCCCGGCTTTCCCCTTTTGAAGGCCAAATGATTCGAGTTAGCTTGCGAAGAGAATCTGCTGAAACATTTAATTGTCAGGCGCTAGCGCCAAAATGCTAGTTGCTCCCTGAGACCTGTTCTTAGCCGATATGATTGAAGAGCGCATCGAGACAGGTTTCAGAATAAGGATGAAAAAATGAGGAAGAATTTTCGTGTTGTCGCGACGATTTCAGTCGTGATGCTTTTTGTTATTTGCGTGGGAGCTTCAATAACGGCGCAGGCCAAATCGAAGAAAAAAGCGGCGAGCAACAAAAGCAAAGCCGTTTCTGCAAAAAAAACCGGAAAGAAATCTACCGGTAGATTCGCCAAAAAATCATCAAGCAAAAAGAAACAGGTTGCCAGCCGCAACCGACGTAGCCGCTCCGTCAGTTCAGCCGGGAGCAAAAAGTCGTCGCGGTCCGCACGTAACCGGGTGGTTAAAGCCTCCAGCGGGCGTTTATCCCGTGCTGCCCGCCGCCGTCGCGCACGCGCTCTGGCATTGGCCAGGATGCGCGCAGCCCGCGCACGTGACGCCGCATTGACCAACATCACCGCCGCCAACATCGAAAAAGATATTTCGGTAGGCGAAGACCTGGAAATTCGTCAGGCGGCTTTGGCGGCGATGAGTGGACGTTCCGCAACCGCAGTCGTGATGGATCCGAACACTGGTCGCGTTTACACCGTCGTCAATCAACGTATGGCGCTGGGGTCGCCGGTCAAACCGTGTTCGACGGTAAAAGTGATTGTCAGTCTGGCCGCGCTACACGAAAGCTCTTTCGACCCGACTGAACCGGTTCAGCTTAGCCGCCGTTCGAGTATGAATTTGACCGACGCTTTGGCACGGTCGAATAACCCATTTTTTCAGGTTATAGGGCGTTCGCTGGGTTATGACAAAGTGATTAAATACGCCGACAATTTTGGTTTTGGACAGAAAACCGGTGTCAATTATCCGGGTGAAAGCGACGGGTTTTTGCCTGAAGAAGGAACTACGCTGATGCCCAGCCACGGCGATGGCTTCGGAGTGACGGCCATGCAACTGGCGGCTTTCACTTCAGCGATTGCCAATGGCGGCAATTTGTATGTTCCGCGTGTGCCGCGCACCGCCGAAGATGCTGCGGATTTCAAGCCGGAGCTTAAACGTAAAATCGAAATGTCACCTGAAGACCGGGCGCGGTTGATGGCCGGAATGATCGGAGCAGTTAATTACGGCACGGCTCGACGGGCTGCCAATTCACTCGTTCAAGTCGCGGGTAAGACCGGAACCTGTACGGGAGATCGTGACAAACTGCGATTGTTCACTTCCTTTTCCAGTGTGGAAAACCCGCAAATCGTCGTCACGGTTATTACTAATGATTCAAAATTCGGAGGTAACCACGCCACTGAAATCGCCGGGAAAATCTATGCCTCCATCGCGCCGCGATTTTTCCGCGAGAGAATGGTCGTTCCGGTTGCCGCCGAGACTGAAGTCTCCCTTCCGCCGGTCAAGATCGGCAATCAGTAAATCCGAATCGGCAAACCTGACTGAGAACAAAAATGGCGAGCGTGGAAATTAACTCCACGCTCGCCATTTTTGTTCTCAATCAGGTTTTATTGGAACTTTAGTGATTTCAATTCGATTGTCACGTCTTTGACTTCGGCTTCGGTGATTTTGGCCGGAGCGTCAATCTTGACGCTGAACCGCATTGATTCACCGGGGTTGAGCGGTTCTTTTCTGGCACGTGGAATCGGGGTGCTCAATCGTTCGGAGATGGTTTTATCGTCCATATCAAACATCTTACCGACGACTTCCATGCCTGTGATTGGCTTGTCGCCGCGGTTATGGATTTTGGCTTTGACATCAATCTGGAACATCCCAACCATATTGTCATAAGTGTTTTTGTCTTCGGGGTTGATCTCTATGACGATGTTGCCTTTATAAGCTTCAAACTCTGCATTGCCCGCGCCGACGGCTCCTTCCAGCGCGTTGACTTGCTGGGGCTTTGATTTGGCAAACAGGACTATGATTGCCACAAACAGAACAGCGACGACCCAGCCCACCCACAAAATGGTTCGCGACTTCTTTTGTTCCTCAGTCTGTTCAGGTTCTCTGTTTTCAAACATAACCACCTCTTGATTGCTTTCAAACATGACTTACCTCGATTGTCTTGATTACTCGCCGCTGACCATCATGCGGTTGATCTTGATTGTCGGCGCGGCGATGTTGCCACGGAATCGCAGATCGTTTCCGACCATTTCAATTCCTTTCAGCATATCTTTCAGATTTCCGGCAATCGTTACTTCTTCGACAGGGAAGGTTAATTTTCCATTTTCGATCCACAACCCCGATGCTCCGCGCGAATAATCTCCGGTCACGGGATTGAAACCAAAGCCGATCAGTTCAGTAACGTAAAAGCCGTCTTTGACAGAAGCGATGATCTCTTCGGGCGAGTAGACTCCGGGCGAGACGAAAAAGTTTCCCAAGCCAACGCTTGGAGCGCCGGTCAATCCGCGCGAAGCGTTGGCAGTCGAACTCAACTTCAGTTTGCGCGCGGTGTAACAATCCAGCACGTAGCTTTTCAAAACGCCACCTTCAACAACAACCGTTCGCCGTGTCGCCAGCCCTTCGCCATCGAAAGGTCTGGAACCGATTGCGCCGCGAATCGTTCCGTCATCAACAATCGTCAGCAACGGCGAAGCGATTTGTTCCCCAAGCTGCCCAACCAAAAACGAAGAACGGCGAAAAATAGCGCCGCCTTCTACGGCTGCAAAAAAATCTCCGAGCAAATCTTCGGTTGAGCCGTTTTCAAAAATAATCGGCACTTCCTGGGTGGGAACTTTGCGCCCTCCGAGTTTGCGCAATGCGCGTCTGGCCGCTTCTTTACCAATCACGTCCGGCGCGTCTATTGCAGCGAGTTGGCGCTGCCGGTCGCCCCAAAAACCAACCTGCATCTGGTCGTCCTGTTTGGCAACAGGAGCAGTGAACAGGTTGCAGTTTGTCGCAGTGTATTCACCGGCAAAGCCAATGCTA
>JAGNMH010000263.1 GCA_017991275.1 Acidobacteriota bacterium | reverse complement strand
GTCTTGGGTTCATTGCAAGGTTGCATCACAACCAATTGCCCGCCCAAAGGCCCAGGCTCACCTTATCCGTACAACTCGGAAATGAGCGACCAGAAAGCCGGTTCGGTGTTGATTTACAACATCTACACTTCGGGTGCCACCAGCGGTAACACGCAAAACACTCGTATCAACATCACCAACGCCGATCCTTCTCGCGGAGCTTTCGTTCACTTGTTCTTTGTGGCCGAAGGTTGTTCGGTTGCCGACAGTTATCTTTGCTTGACGGCAAATCAAACTGCCAGCTTCCTGGCTTCCGACTTGGATCCGGGCACTACTGGTTACATTGTCGCCGTAACAGTTGATTCAAGGGGCTGTCCGATTGCAATGAACTGCCTGATCGGTGATGAGTACGTCAAGTTCTCGTCGGGACATGAATCCAATTTAGGCGCTGAAGCCTTTGCTGGACTGGCTGGTGGATTACCGGCTTGCGACGGCAATTCAGTGACAGCGACGATTGCGTTTGACGGAGTCAGTTACAACCGCACGCCCCGTACGTTGGCACTGTCCAGCGTTGGCTCACGGGCAGACGGTAATGACACCTTGCTTATCCTGAACCGCATTGGCGGCAACCTGGGTATCGGGGCTGCGACTCTGGGGCCACTGTTCGGCATCCTTTACGACGATGCTGAAAACGCCCTGAGTTTCAGCGTGACCGGCAACTGCCAATTGCGGAATTCATTGTCGAACAACTTCCCGCGAACGGCTCCACGGTTCGAAACATTCATCCCGGCTGGTCGCACCGGCTGGCTGAAAGTCTTCAGCCAATCCGACATAGGAATTCTGGGATCGGCAATTAACTCAAATGCCAACGCCGCAAGTTCGGCTGGCGCATTCAATCAGGGACACAACTTGCACGCACTGACACTCTCGTCATCGGCCAGTTATGTGATTCCGGTCTTCCCTCCGTCTTGCTAACCAAAAAATTAGCTTGACGGATGGCGAAAGCCAAAACTTAAACGGGTCAGGGCAGAAATGCCCTGACCCGTTGTTTTTTCGCTCCCGTCGTCGCCATCTTTATTGAAAGCAACAGTCGCTAATGTTAGATTGCCCGCGTTCTCAATAGTCGTATTCACAGACCAATTCTCGTTTACCCAACAATTTCGATCATTTATACAATTTACGCGCTCTTGCGCCTGTTTAACTTTTAGCCAATCCCTATTTTTGTTTAGGAGGAATCGCGTGAAAGTTTCTCTTTCGATCAACGGCACCAAATGCGAAGCCGATGTCGAACCGCGCTTGCTGCTGGTTCACCTGATACGTGACGTTGTCGGTCTGACCGGCACGCACATCGGCTGCGAGACTTCGATCTGCGGAGCTTGCACGGTGATGATTAACGGCCAGACGACAAAATCCTGCTGCATTTTGGCGGTGCAAGCAGACGGCGCGGAAATCACCACAATTGAAGGCCTGGCTCAAGACGGTCAGCTTCATCCGGTGCAGGAAGGATTCTGGGAAAAGCATGGCCTGCAATGCGGATACTGCACTCCGGGCATGATCCTGGCCGCCTGCGGCCTGCTAAAAGAAAACCCCAACCCAACCGAAGACGAAATCCGCCACGGCATCGAAGGCAATCTTTGTCGTTGCACCGGTTACCAGAACATCGTCGAGTCCGTGAAATACGCGGCGGATAAACTCAAAGCTCAGGCTTGAAAGGAGGCGCGGACATGTCATTTTTAGCAAAATACATTGGACAGAAAGTTAAGCGCACCGAAGACCCGCGCCTGGTCAAAGGCATCGGCCATTACGTTGACGACATTAAACTGGCCGACACGCTCCACGTCGTCATTCTGCGAAGCCAGTACGCGCACGCCAAAATCGTTTCAATCAACATAGACCCCGCGAAAGCTTCGCCCGGAGTCGTCGCCGTTTACACCGGAGCCGATGTCGCTGGCAAAGTCGGCTTCGTGCCTTGCGCGGCAGCGCTGCCCGGTTTGAACGTGCCGAAATATCCGGTGCTGGCCGATGGCAAAGTCGCTTTTGTTGGTCAGCCGATTGCGGCTGTGGTGGCCACGGATAAATACAAAGCTCGTGACGCCGCATATTTGATCGAAGTGGATTACGACCCGCTGGATGTTGTCACCGACGCCGAAGCCGCCGCCAGCGCCGAATCACCAGTCATTCACACAGAGTTCGGAACCAATGTCGCCTTCACGCACCAAGCCGGAACTGGCGACATTGACGCAGCTTTTGCCGCAGCCGACAAAATCGTCAAAGAGAAATTGAACCACCAACGGCTGGCTCCGATTTCGATGGAGCCGCGCGGCGTGCTGGCTCATTACCTGCCGGGCGAAGAACAAATGACGTTATGGTCTTCGACCCAAATTCCTCACCTGATGAGAACTCAAGTGGCAATCATGCTGGGAATGGCAGAGAACCGATTGCGCGTTATCACGCCGGAAGTCGGCGGCGGATTCGGTTGCAAGCTGAACGTTTACTCTGAAGAAGCGCTGCTCGGATGGATTTCTATGCAGTTGCATAAACCCGTGAAGTGGATTGAATCTCGCCGCGAAAACTTCCAGGCGACAATTCACGGACGCGCTCAGGTCGGCACTTGCGAAGTCGCAGTCAAAAACGACGGCACGTTACTTGGACTTCGTTACAATGTGACGGCTGACTTGGGAGCTTATCTGCAACTTTTGACTCCGGCGATTCCTACGCTGACAGGATTGATGCTGTCGGGCTGTTACAAGATTCCGGCAATTCAGATGAACTGCACTGGCGTGTTCACCAACAAAATGTCCACCGACGCTTATCGCGGAGCCGGTCGCCCTGAAGCCACTTATCTGGTCGAACGAATGATGGATTGCGTCGCACTGGAACTGAAAATGGATCCGGTCGAGTTGCGCCGCAAAAACATGCCTAAGCCGGAAGAGTTCCCTTTCCCAACGGCAACGGGGTTATTTTACGACTCCGGCGATTACGAAAAGGCGCTCGACAAAGCTCTGGCAATGGCCGATTACAAAAAGCTGCGCGCCGAACAAGCCGAAGCTCGCAAACAGGGACGACTGATCGGCATAGGCGTTTCGACTTACGTTGAAATTTGCGCGATGGGGCCTTCGATTGCGCTTCCGGCTGGCGGTTGGGAAAGCGCGACGGTTCGCGTCGAACCCACAGGCAAAGTCACTGTGCTGACCGGAATTTCTCCGCACGGCCAGGGCGAAGAAACAGCATTTGCTCAAATCATCGGCGACATGCTCGGCATTGATATGAACGACGTGCTGGTCATTCACGGCGACACTTCGATTGTGCAATACGGCATAGGAACGTTCGGTTCGCGTGGTCTGGCCGTCGGTGGGGCCGCGTTGGTCAAAGCTGCCGAAAAAGTCGTTGCCAAAGCCAAAACTCTGGCCGCGCACTTGCTCCAAACAGACGAGGCCAGCTTAACCTTTGAAGACGGGCGGTTCGTCGGCGCTCCGAATGACAAATCGGTTTCGATTCAGGAAGTAGCTCTGGCCGCTTACATCCCGCGCAACGTGCCTGAAGATTTCGAGCCTGGACTGACTGCAACTCACTTTTTTGAGCCTAAAAACTTTACCTTCCCGTCGGGCACGCACATCTGCGTTTCGGAAGTTGACCGCGAAACCGGCGACGTGAAAATTCTGCGTTACATAGCCGTGGACGATTGCGGCAACCAGATTAATCCGTTGATTGTGCAAGGCCAGGTTCACGGCGGCATCGCACAAGGCATGGCTCAAGCGTTGTTTGAAGAAGTCGTTTACGACGAAAACGGCCAGTTGATAACGGGCGAACTGATGGATTACGCCGTGCCGAAAGCTCATCAATTGCCTTTCTTTGAACTGGATCACACGGTTACCCCAACCGATGTGAACCCGCTTGGGGCCAAAGGTGTCGGCGAAGCCGGAACCATAGGGTCAACTCCGGCGACGGCCAACTCAGTGATTGATGCCCTTGCACCATTCGGCGTCACGCACATTGACTTGCCATTGCGTCCGGAAAAACTCTGGCGATTGATAAACAACTAACAACCCTGCTGGCAGGAAAATCCCTTTATCTTTTGGAGGCAATTTCATGAACAAAAAAAGCGCACAAACAGCTAAGACTCCTCAAGGCCCCCCCACACAACGTCCGAAATTTCATGGAGTATTGCGCGGACTGGACGCGACTCCCAGGTCTACTGTATTCGAGGGAAAGTTCGGTCGCATGTTCAGGTCGCTGCCTGCGGCGGTATTCCCTGAAGCCGACCTGGATAAATTAGCGGAAAAGATGATTGCTGAGGCAGAAACAGACGACGCTGGAAACCCAACCGCTGAGATAGAAACCGTGATTGATGCCGAAGAAAATCAGGGAACGGAAAACGTACCAGCCATCCCAGCCGGGTTTACTTATCTGGGACAGTTCATTGATCACGATATTACTTTCGACCCAGTTAGCAGTCTGGTGAAACAAAACGACCCCGATCAACTAACAGATTTCCGCACCCCGCGCTTTGATCTGGATTCGGTTTATGGCCGTGGGCCTGGCGATCAACCTTACCTTTACGAAGACGACGGCAAACACTTCAAACTAGGCCGCAAATTGACCGGCGTTGAAGCAAGCTTTGACGGCAACGTCCGCGACCTTCCGCGCCATCAATCATCTTCTGGCACGGCTCGCGCGCTGATTGGCGATCCACGTAACGACGAAAACGTCATCGTTGCGCAACTGCATTCAACAATGCTTCGATTTCATAATTCGCTGGTTGATCTATGGCCGACCCGCTCGTTTGAAGAAATTCAACAATCTGTGCGCTGGCATTACCAATGGGTTGTTCTCAACGACTTCCTGCCGAAAATGGTCGGCTGGGACACGATCTATTCAATCTTGCCGCACTTGAATCCCAAGACACCAAAAAGCCCGACAACCAATAAGCCGCAAACGATTCACGAAGCCAAACCTGACCTGCGGTTTTTCCATTGGAAAAACGAGCCGTTCATTCCAGTCGAATTTTCGGTGGCTGCTTACCGTTTCGGTCATTCGATGATTCGCCCGGTTTACCGGTTGAACAAGACTTTTGGAGTCAATCCTCCAACTGAAGCAGACCCGATCAATGGACGCCAGTTCATTTTCACCCCGACTGATACCAATCAGGGGTTGAATGGTTTTCGCGAAATCCCTGAGAACTTCGCCATTGACTGGCGGCTCTTTTTCGATTTGAACGTCAAAGGTCAGCCCAAAAAAGGGGTTGAACGCATACAGCCTGCTTACAAGGTTGATTCTTCGTTGGTCAATCCGCTGGCTTTGCTGCCGGAATTTGTAAAACAAAACCTGCCTTTCACTTCCCTGGCTCAAAGAAACCTGCGCCGCGGACTAACCATGGGATTGCCGTCAGGCCAGGATGTCGCTTGTTTTATGGGCATTGAACCGCTTAAGGACTCTCAGCTAAAAGTCGGCAAGGCAACCAGGGAAGACTCACGTGGAAACATGACGATTGACCAGGTCAGTCCATCTTTCGCCGGGAAAGCCCCACTTTGGTTTTACATACTTTCCGAAGCCCAGCAGGCATATAACAACCCAAGAACCAAAGACGACACGTCAACCCGGCTTGGCGAAGTAGGCGGTCGCATTGTCGCAGAAGTCTTCATCGGACTGCTGCTCGGCGACAGCCATTCGTTCTTGAGTCAAGCTCCGTGCTGGACTCCTGAGCTGAAGAATTCAAAAGGAAAATTCGGCATGGCTGAATTGATTAAACAGGCGATCACTGCATAACCTGAATATGAGGACAAAGAATGATCCCAACTAACTTTGACTACTTTGCGCCTGCCAGCATTGAACAAGCGCTGGCACTGCTCGACCAGCACGGTGAAGACGCCAAGATTCTTTCCGGCGGTCACAGCCTGATTCCGGTATTAAAGCTGCGACTGGCTTCACCGGGAGTCGTCATTGACATCGGGCGCATCGCGGAATTGAAAGCAATCAAAGTTGACGGCTCGACGATCAGCATCGGAGCCAACGCAACTCATGCTGAAATCGCAGCCAACTCTGAACTGAAAACGCATTGCCCGCTGTTGGTTGAAACAGCCGCGCAGATCGGCGACCAACAAGTTCGTAACCGAGGCACAATTGGCGGCAGTTTGGCTCACGCTGACCCGGCGGCAGATTGGCCTGCGGCGATTCTGGCTCTGGACGCAGAAATCGTCGCGCGATCTAGCAAAGGTTCGCGGGCAATCAAAGCCTCTGATTTCTTCCTGGACTTGATGACCAGCGCCGTCGAATCAGACGAAATCGTCACCGAAATTCGCGTCGCCAAACCGGCTCAACCGGCTGCGGCTGTTTATCTAAAAGTGCCGCAATCAGCTTCTGGCTTCGCCGTCGTCGGCGTGGCCGCGCAATTGAAAGTCGCCAATGGCAAATGTGAATCCGTCAGTATCGGCGTGACAGGGCTTGCTCCTAAAGCCTTTCGCGCCATTTCTGTCGAAGACGAGCTTCGCGGTAAAACCTTGGATGAAGCAGCCATCAGCGCTGCCTCTGCCAAGGCCGACGCCGAAGCGGATGACGCAATGGAAGACATTCATGCTTCTGGCGATTACCGCCGCCATCTTGCTCGCGTATACGCTAAACGTGCTGTAATGGCCGCCGCCGCAAGAGCTTAAAACCGAGGATAGAAGTTGGGAGCCGGTAACTGCAAAACTCTCAACTCCTATCCCGCCATCTCCCAACTCCAACACAAAATGCTAGCTGACATTGTCAAAATTCACTGCCTCGAACATCAAGCGAACTTTCCAATGCCGCGCACAAGCCGGACGGTGGTTTGCCGCGAAGGCTCTGAAGCACACACACTAAGCAACAACTTCCCTGCCGAAGGCGCCTGGGTTTATTGCTGCAACTGCCAAACTTTTATCGCTTGGGATAAAAACCGCGCCGACGTTTCGCTGAAAGAATGCATTTTTTGCCTGAGTTCCTTAAATCCGCGAGCCTACGCCTGCGACAATTGCGCCGTGACGATGGTGGATTACGATGATCCGACCTTGCGAAAACATCATGGCGTGTTGGATTGGGGAGCGCCTCAACCGGCCTGTGCCGGTTGCCATCAATTTCCGCACTCGACACCCAAAAAGCATTTCTGCCAAACGCTTCTGTGCGAAGTGGCAACGGGACGCACAAGCTGTTCGTTCTGTGGAGTCGGCATACAAACGACTGAAGCCCCCTCTGGAACCGCCCCAACGCAAAATGCCAACGACCAAATTCGAGCTGCATTGATTGTCGCAGAAAACAAAGCTCGTGAATCAGAAGAGCGCCGCCGTCTGGCTGAAGAAGCGGCACGCAAAGAAATCGAGTTGCGCCGTCTGGCTGAACAAAAGGTGCAGGAAATTGAAAAACGAGCCACTCACGAACTGAATCAGGCCCAGGCT
>JAGNMH010000262.1:3536-7432 GCA_017991275.1 Acidobacteriota bacterium | reverse complement strand
GGAGACGCTCGGTGCGGGAGTCTCGATCCAAGCTATTCGGTTCCTCGGATTCCGATACCTTGTCATCAAACGGAAAAAAGGCGGCTAAAACCCCAGGTTTGAGCCGCCCGTTTTCGCCAATGTCCAGGTATTTACATAAGGCCCGGCCAGCGTGGGAAAACCCAGAGTGAAGCCGGGGCTGATGCTGGCCGAATTGAAGTCGGGGTCAAAAACCATTGTGTTGCCGACTCTGATCCACATCGTCGAGTTGTAGCTGAGCGACAATCCCAGGTCATGCCCGGAGCGTCCCGGAAAACCCATGATCGGCAGCGACCAGTTGAAATTGCCCGAAAAGAGGTCTTCGCCGCCTGTGCCTGTGCGATATTTGGCATCCGCGCGAGCCGTCATAATGTCGTTGTAGCTGATTGACTGAACAATGGCGGCAGTTGAAGACGCTGCCAAGCCGTTGTTGGTGGTGGTGGCTGGCGAATCGTGAACCGGCTTGATGTCGTTCGGCGAAAAGCTGTTGAACGGAAAGTTCAGCAACCGATCAGCCAGAGTGTCCTTGCGCCAATTCCACAAATCAAAATTGCCAGCACTGGCAAAAAGCCGTTCGCCATTAGTGCTGAGGCTGCTGCCTGATGGATTCAGGTTTTCGGCTTTCTTCTCTTTCTCTTTTTTGCATTTGGTATCTGCCCAACGACAACGCTTGGCCGGTTTATCAGCAGGAGCTTTCGGCTCATCTTCTTTTTTGTTTCGAGTTGTGTCCAGATCGGGAAGGTTGGGGCTTGGCGGGCCTTCGGTTCGCAGGCCGCCTTGAGCGGGCTGCTGGCTTTGAGTGCTGGCTGGAAGCGGCAAACCTGAAAGGCTCAGAGCCAGGCACAAGGTAAAACAAATCGAACGGACGAAGGACGACGCAAAACGAGTTTTGGCCATAACGCACTCCTGAGTTCGTAGTCCCGCTTTATAAGCGGAACAGGGACGCACTTCTTTTCAGGAAAAAAGGATTGGCTTTGAAGTTTTACCTTCTGAAAAAGAGTCGCGCCACCGTTCCGCCTGAAGGCGGGACTACATGCTTTTCAAGTTGGTTTGTCGCGGCTTACCTTCGGGGTGGCGTGAGGGTTAGCTGACGACATAGATCAATCGCTTTTGTGCATCAGGCTTTCGGCCTTCAGCCGCATCGGCGATCAATTGGATTTTTTGTTGAATGAGCTTGCTTGGTGAAAGCGGGCGGAGGGTGCATCTCTTGCAGGGGGGGGGCGTCAAGAAATTTTTCATTAAAAACTTCGCTGCGCCTGTGGCTGAAGCCAACAAGTCGTGGCGGCATTGTGAATTAGTCGTAAGCCCGCGATTTACTTCCAGCACTGAACCTGAAGCAGCACATTGCGGGAACCGATTAAAAACCGGCTCCCGCTTTTCTTTTGCCGAACAGCCAAACAGGTTGATGGCCGGACAACTGGAATATGTCCAAACTCATCTTGAAAAACGCGAATCCGGATTGAGAATAACAGCCGCGGTTTCCAAAAAGCCGGGCATTGGTGCCAAACCCTAAAAGAGAATCGCAAAAACATACGGGGATTATTGCCTCAACAAAAGTTGACAATCTTCCAGCTTGCATCGCGTTGCCGGACGGATATACTCACTGCCGTGCGCCGAACAGCCGTATTTATCAAAACCGGTCTGGAAAAAGATTGGGCATTTATTTAATTCTCCGACGGCTGGTATCAATACTCCCTGCGCTGGGCTGCGTTCTCACCGATTAAGTCGCAAGCCTTTGTTGTTTGCCCTCAATTCGCGCCCCCTCACTTATCAAACCCGAATGGATTGTTTGTCGTCATTATTTTGGAGGTCGCTATGATTTCGAGCCGTAAGGTTCCACCAGTTGCCAGACTGTTTCGCATTGCTTTGAATGGTTCGCGCCACCCCTTTTTGATCGCAGCAGGGTTGATTTTGTCGCTTGCTCTAGGAGCTGGAGCCGCTGCCAAACTGGCCGGTTCTGCAAAACAAGTCGGCGCACGTGCATCTCTGCCGACCATTCCACCTGCCAGCTATTCTCATGTCGTGACGCCTGCCGCAACGGCTTTTTTCGACATCAGCGCGACTCCGGTTACAACAGTATCCGCCGCAGCTTTTGAGCAGGTTCCGGTTGCGCCCGATTCGATTGTCGCGGCCTTTGGAACGCAACTGGCGTCTTCGGTCGTCATCGGTGGTGACGCCGACCCTAACACTCCGGGAGTTCAATTGCCGACGGATTTGGGCGGAACCTCTGTTGAAGTCAACGGGCGCAAAGCCGGGTTGTTTTTTGTGTCGCCCAGCCAGATCAATTACCTGGTTCCATCAGCCACCGAATCAGGCACTGCCAATGTTGTAGTCAAATTCGGCCAGACGATTTCCAATGGGCAGGTCATGATCGCCAAAGTGGCTCCTGCCATCTTCACCGCCAACTCAAACGGGCGCGGCGTTCCGGCGGCTGTAATACTTCGAGTTAAGCCTGACGGCTCTCAAAGAACTGAATCGCTTTCCCAATATAGCCAGCAGGCTCAAAAATACATCACCAAACCAATTGATATTCCGGCTGGAGACCTTGCAGTGTTAGTGCTGTTTCTGTCCGGCATACGCAACGCAGCCGACACCAATGGCGATGGAAATCTAAACGAAAGCATTCGAGTTTTGATCGGCGGAATTGAGGCTCCAGTACTTTATGCCAACCGCCAGCCCGATTTTGTCGGGCTCGATCAGGTCAACGTAGTTATTCCATCCAGCCTGGTTGGACGCGGCATTGTAAATGTCTCAGTCAGCGGAACCGGTTTTGGGTCATCGAACATTGCTGACATCGAAATTGCCGGAAACGGCGGCGCTCAGCCTCCAGTCATCATCGGTTTTGGCTCGACAGCGCTGGCAGGACAGGAACTGATAATAGACGGACAAGGATTTTCGGCTGTCAAAGAAGAAAACACCGTTCGCATCAATGGGTTGGATGTTCCATCGGTTATCGAAGCGACGACGACTCGGCTGAAAGTGATGGTCCCCTTCAATGTCGAGTCGGGAACGGTCAGCGTACGCACGCCTCAGGGCGAAGGCCAAAGCATTTCCACCTTGCAGGTCAGAACTTCGATCAGCGGCTTTGTCGAAAACACCGATGGAATCCCGCTCAGCAACGTAGCGATTAAAGTTTCAGGCTCGCCCATAACTGCAACCACCAATTCAACCGGAGCCTTTGTGCTGCCTGATGTGACGGTAGGGCCGCAGTTTGTGGAAGTTGACGGGACTTCGCTTCAGACTATTCCGCCGTACCCGAAAGCCCCCTATAAGATCACAGTGCTACCCAATCGCGATAACCAGTTTTCGCGCAGCCTAACTTTACAACAGGAAACCGGAGGCAGCGGAGTTATCGGCAACGGGTCTTTTACTGGGAGTCAAACCGCAGACGAATCACCGCAGGCTCAACCTTCGCCGCAGCCGCTAACGATTGAAACGGGTGATTATCAAGTGGTGGTTCCACCCGGAACCAAAGTCAGTGGGCCAAAGGGTGAAACTTCCGTCAGACTAACCTTGACGCCACTTAGGAATTCGCGTGTGCCAGTGGAATTGCCGCTTGGTTATTTCAGCTCAGACATCGTGCAGCTTACTCCCTTCGATTACCAGTTTGAGCCGGGCTTTCAATTGATCTTTCCGAATACCGAAGGATTCCCGGCAAACACATCTTTGTTGTTGTTTCATTTCGATAAAGATTCAGGCAAGTTCGTCGAAGAAAAAGGCGTTGCCAAGGTTTCCGCAGACGGCAAGCGCGTTGAAACTGACGCCACCGCGATCAAAGTCAGCACTTACTATTTCGCCACCCTTTTTAGCCCTACTACGACGGTCACTGGCCGCGTGGTGAACGAACAAGGCAAACCGGTGTCGAAAGCGATTGTGCG
>JAGNMH010000262.1:0-3436 GCA_017991275.1 Acidobacteriota bacterium | reverse complement strand
TTGAAACTGACGCCACCGCGATCAAAGTCAGCACTTACTATTTCGCCACCCTTTTTAGCCCTACTACGACGGTCACTGGCCGCGTGGTGAACGAACAAGGCAAACCGGTGTCGAAAGCGATTGTGCGCTGCAAAGGTCAAGTCGCCACAACTGACGGCAACGGCAGTTATGTCCTGCGTTATGTACCGGCTAAGGAAGGCGAGGTGCTGACAGTCGAGGCTGGCGCGTTGCTGGCCAGCCAAAACGTCCTGAAAGCGTTGAACGTTAGCGCGGCTGCAGTAATTGGCGGAATCACCAAGATGGCCGATCTGGTTTTGCCAGACGAAACCAAAAATCGCCCACCAAATATTGATGCTCCAGAAAAAGCCGAGGTCGCAGAAGGCAAGACTCTGGATTTGGTGATTACCATCAAAGACCCGGACGTGGGCCAAACCATTACCGCGATTTCTGTTTCCGGCGCCAGCTTTGCCACGTTGGCCAAGAGAACTCTTGGCATCAATCCAAATACATACAATCTGAGTTTTGCTCCAACATCTGGTCAGGCCGGAACTTACACAGTCATAATTTCGGCCACTGACAGCCTGGGCGCAGTCGGTACTACGAGAATGACTGTCGTCGTTTCAGGTGTTAACCGTGTGCCAACGGCGACCCCTGCATCTTTCACCTTGGATGAAGATGCAATGGTGGCAATCAAGCTGGCGGGCACTGATCCCGACACAAACGACCGGCTGACGTTCAAAATTGCTTCGCAACCCGCAAATGGAGTTTTGAGCGGCACGCCACCCGAACTGACTTACAAACCTAATCTGAATTTCAACGGTACCGATCGCTTTACCTTTGTTGCAAACGATGGAAAGGCGGACAGTCCGGCGGCAACCGTGACATTGATCGTGACACCGATCAATGATGCGCCTGTGCTGACCGTTCCCACTTCGCAAACGGTCAACGAAGGTCAGCTACTTTCTTTTACTGTTTCGGCTGCCGACCCCGACGCCGGGCAAAGTGTGGCGATCACTGCAACCGGATTGCCTGAAGGCGCAACCTTCACTTCTGCCACACAGGTCGGAAGCATGCAGTTTCGTTGGACGCCCAGTTTTACACAGTCGGGAACGTACACTGTCAGTTTCAAGGCGACCGACAATGCAACGCCTGCTCTAAGCGATACCAAAGAGGTTCGGATTATGGTCAACGATGTTTCAACATTGACCGTGCCGCCTGCTCAAACAGTCAATGAATTGCAGCAATTGGTGTTTGATGTGTCGGCCAATCCGGGAACAACCGGTCCTGTCACGATCACAGTTAGCGGAGTTCCCACTGGAGCAAATGTTGGCAGCCCGGCAGTCAACAACACTCAGTTCAAATGGACACCCGACATTACTCAGGCAGGCACTTACACAGTCCTTTTCCAGGCGACAATCAACGCGCCTTCTGCGATTACAGAAACCAAGTCTGTGCAAATTACCGTCGCCGACACTGTGCGCGACCTGAACAAAGAAGGTTCGCAGTTCACCATTCTGGGAGCGGCGGGCACCACGGCAAACCAGACAAGTGATGTTGGCGATATGTTGGGCAATAGCGTGGCGACCGGAGATTTGAATGGAGACGGCGTACCCGACGTGATTGTCGGAGCGCCGATGGCCAATGGCGCTGCCCAGAACAGCGGCAAGGTTTATGTATTTTTCGGACGCGCGAATCTGACCGGGCAAGTTGACCTGGCCGATAAAAAAGCCGACGTGGAAATTTCAGGCGAAACAGCCGATGACCATTTCGGAACCAGCCTGGCCGTCGGCGATATCAACGGAGACGGCAAAAAAGATTTGATTGTCGGCGCTCCGCAATTCAACGTCGGAGATTTCCCGGACGCCGGTAAAGTTTATGTTTTCTTCGGCAACTTTGCCGCAAACACATCTGAAACAGCAGGCAAGTTGGCGGGCGCAACGATTCTTGGTTCACAACGCAGCCTGATGCTTGGCGCAACCGTCGCTTCGGCGGCAGTCTTCCCGAAAAGCAATGCGGCAGAGGATTTGATTATCGGAGCGCCGGGTTACGATACCCCAGGAAACTCACCACTGATAGACGCAGGCGCGTTAATCGTCTTTTACGGAAAATCGGATTTCAGCAAAACAATTGATCTGGCCACTACAACGCCGAATTTCATGGTGACTGGCCAGGCCGCAAACTGGGAGCTTGGCAAAACGCTGGCAGTTGGGAACTTCATCGGAGACGGTTGGGCCGATATTGCCGTTGGCGCTCCACTATCCAACGCCAACGGAGTCAAAGGCAGCGGCAATGTTTACGTTTTGACCGGCGCAAGTTCTCTGGAAGGCGTCAGGTCTGTAACACAATCTGCGTCATTGATCCTGTTCGGCACAGGTGAAAACGACAATCTTGGCTCGAAACTGGCGATGGGCGACCTCAATGGCGATGATAGAGCCGATTTGATAATCGGAGCCTCTGGCGCAGACGCCAGTCCTGGTCGCCAAGACGTAGGTGCGGTTTATGTCTTTTTTGGCGGCCCGTCAGTCCAGGCCCGAACTGTTGATTTAATCATTTTGGGGGCGGGCGCGACCCAGGATAAATTCCCTGACGCGCTTGGCACTTCGCTGGCTGTGGGAGATTTCAACGGAGATGGGGTGGACGATTTGGCACTCGGTGCGCCAGGCGCAGACATTTCCGATTCGAGCCGCAACCCGCTTGGCGCGGTGTATGTGGTTTTCGGATCCAAAAGCGGCCAGATCGGAACCCGCGGAATCTTTGACCTCGCTTCAAGGCAACCCGATTACATGGTTGTCGGAGCCGATTCCGGCGACAAACTCGGAGCAGGCGGAATTGCCATCGCCAACTTCAATGCTTCGCAACCAGGCGACCTGATTCTGGGAATTCCACAGGGCCGCAGCCTGAACAATTCACGGATTGACGCCGGAGAAGTATGCGTCGTTTACGGCGTCAAACGCTAACAGCATGTAGTCCCGCCTTTAAGCGGAATGTCTCGGCAGCCAGTACCTTCCGCCTGAAGGCGGGACTACATGCTTTATCCTCATTCCACCGGCACGCTGACCAGCGGCACATCCCAATGTGAAATCAAAATCTCGAATCGGCGCTGCTCTTCGCGTTTGAATGCAGCCTGATCGGGATAAAGCTGTTTGACGATTGCTTCTTCCGGGCTGGGCTGGTCAAACACTGCGGCGTTTTTGAACGTGATCGTCACGCGAAAATCCCATCGCCCGTCTTCGGTTGAATGATAACGTGGCTTTTCAACCTTCACGCTCAAGATGCGGCCTGATTCGATCTGCTTCTTCAAAACCGGCAAATGGTTTTTCTTGAACAGCGTCAGGAACTCATCGGTGAATCCCCACTTCGTTTTGTAGTAATACTCAACAACGTAAGGCTGATCGGCGTTGGCGCTGGCAGCTTCAGTCGAAACGCTTCGGCCTAT
>JAGNMH010000261.1 GCA_017991275.1 Acidobacteriota bacterium | reverse complement strand
GGACGTGGCCTTTCCGCGGTTGAATCTGCTTAGTTGGTACGTCTTTATGGTCGGCGCAATTTTGATGCTGACCACGATCATGAGCGGTGGCATTGACACCGGCTGGACGTTTTATCCGCCCTACAGTTCGATTTACTCCAACACGCAAGTGACGCTGGCAGGCGTTTCTATTTTCATCACCGGGTTCAGTTCGATTTTGACTGGCTTGAACTTTATGGTGACTATCCACACGATGCGCGCTCCGGGGCTGACCTGGTTCCGTTTGCCGCTGTTCGTTTGGGCGCATTACGCCACCAGCTTGATCCAGGTGTTGGGAACACCGGTCATCGCCATTACAGTTCTGGCTTTGGGTTTTGAGCGCACATTGCAAATCGGTATCTTCGATCCAAAACTTGGCGGAGACCCAGTGCTTTTCCAGCACATGTTCTGGTTTTACTCGCATCCGGCGGTTTACATCATGATTATTCCTTCGATGGGAGTAATCAGTGAATTGATCGCCAACATGACTCGAAAGAAAATTTTTGGCTATCACTTCGTGGCGTTTTCGTCCTTGGCGATTGCGGTTTTCGGCTTTCTGGTTTGGGGACATCACATGTTCACCAGCAGCCAGTCAATGTATGCCGGAATGGTTTTTTCGCTGATTACTTACGCCGTAGCCATTCCGTCGGCGATCAAAACCTTCAACTGGACGGCGACGATTTTCAAAGGCTCTGTGTCGTATGACACGCCAATGATTTATGCGCTGGCGTTTATAGGGTTGTTCACCGTCGGTGGAATGACCGGGCTGTTCCTGGCTGCACTTGGACTGGACATTCACCTGCACGACACTTATTTCGTGGTCGCGCACTTCCATTATGTGATGGTGGGCGGAGCGATCATCGGTTATCTGGGTGGATTGCATTTTTGGTGGCCGAAGATAACAGGGCGCATGTACCCTGAAGTTTGGGGCCGCATTTCGGCAGCGATTATCTTCCTGGGTTTTAACCTGACTTTCTTCCCGCAATTCATCGTGGGTTATTTGGGAATGCCGCGCCGTTATCACGCTTATGTGCCGGAGTTTCAGGTTTGGCATATTCTTTCGACTGCTGGAGCTTCGTTGCTGGCAATCGGATTCATTATGCCGGTTATTTACCTGACCTGGTCTTTGAAGTACGGCGAAAAGGCTGGCGACAATCCGTGGATGGCAGCCGGTTTGGAATGGGAGACTTCGTCACCGCCGCCGACTGAAAACTTCACCTATCAACCGATCATCAATCACGACGCTTACGAATTCGAAAACGTCAAAGAGATCAAGGAAGCTGCGGCGAAAGAAGCAGCATTGCAATCGGCTTAAATGATAAAGCTCGTAGTCCCGCCTTTAGGCGGAATGGGCTTGGCAACCGAGACCGCCGCCTAAAGACGGAACTACGAACACCTTTTCTGAGGAGATTTACCTTGGCAGAGCACGCAGCACACGTTCCCGGACTGGCGCATCATTTCGTCAACATGGAACAGCAGAAAGAAGCTGGCACGATCGGTATGTGGCTTTTTCTGTTGACTGAAATCATGTTCTTCGGCGGATTGTTTTTAGCCTACACAATTTATCGTTCTAAATATCCTGAAGGATTTTTATTCGGCAGCCACTTGTTAAATGTGCCGCTTGGCGGCACCAATACTGTTGTGCTGATTGTCAGCAGTTTGACGATGGCGATGGCTGTTTACTTTTCGCAAAAAGGTGAACAGAAAAAAGTGCTTCTGTTTTTGGCGCTGACGCTGATTCTGGGCACAGCCTTTTTGGGCATTAAATACGTAGAGTATTCAACCAAGATTCACGACCATCTTTTTCCGGCGTTTACCACTTACCATCCGGTGACGACAGGCGAGCACGGCATTCCAGTGGAATTGCAACAACCAGTTCGAATTTTTTTGTGGATTTACTTCATGATGACTGGACTGCACGCTTTGCACATGATTATCGGGATTGGGTTGTTGCTGGTAATTATGTACATGACCAATAAAGGCAGGTTCAGCAAAGAATATAACTCGCCGGTGGAGATATTCGGTTTGTACTGGCACTTTGTTGATATTGTCTGGATTTTCCTTTTCCCGCTGCTTTATTTGACAGGTTTCCACGTTGTAGCTGGCGGTCATTAATCAATTGAAAGAGGTTTTGAGGAGCTTATGGCGGAACATACTTCCGAACATCATATTGTCCCACTGAAGTATTACTTCGGAGTTTTCGGCTTGCTGATGGTGCTGACTGTGTTGACAGTTCTGGTTGCCAAAATAGATTTTGCGCACCAATGGGGCGAGAAATGGGCGCTGATGAACATCATCGTTGCGATGACCATCGCCGTCGTCAAAGCGACGGCGGTTGTGTTGATTTTCATGCACGTGCGTTGGAGTTCGAAATTAACCCAGGTCATCATCATCGCCGGGCTGTTCTGGCTGGCGATTTTGTTGATTATGACGATGGGCGATTATCTGGTTCGTGGCGGCTGGGGCGTGTTAGGCGTTCAAGGGCCGTAATAATTATGTGTAGTGTGTAGTTTGAGAACGCATCCCTCGCGCCGTCTGAGTTGGTGACATATCCAACTTCGGACGGCGCTTTTTTTGTTATGACTCTATTGCAAGGATCATTGTTGTTTGGTTCAGCGGCCGCCGCCGGGGCGATCAACTCCGTCGCCGGTGGCGGTACATTGGTCAGTTTTCCTATGTTGGTGTGGACTGGCGTCTCGCCGGTTATTGCCAGCGCGACGAATGCATTGGCAATGACTCCTGGGGCGGCGGGCAGCGCTTTAGGTTATCGTCGCGAACTGGCCAGTTCGCCTCGAAAATATCTGGTGTTGCTGATCCCCAGCCTGATTGGCAGTCTGGTCGGCGGGGTTCTGTTGAAAAAAACTCCGCCCGGAGTTTTTGCAGTGCTGGTTCCATACCTGATCTTGTTCGCAACGATTTTGTTTATGTTGCAGGAACAGGTGCGCCGATGGTTGAAAACCGGCGATGGCGAACAGCGCGAAGCCACGACGACCTGGCTGATCGGCGCGTGCTGTTATCAATTCGGGGTTGCTGTTTACGGCGGATATTTCGGCGCAGGCATAGGAATTCTGATGCTCGCCGCGCTAGGCATGCTGGGGCTGCGCGATATTCACCAGATGAACGGGCTGAAGAATATTTTCGGCGCATTGACCAATGGAGCCGCTGCCGTCTATTTCGTTTTTGTAGGTTTGATTAACTGGCCTGCCGCGTTGCTGATGTCAGTCGGTGCAATCGTGGGCGGTTACGGCGGAGCGGGGTTGGCCAGGAAGATGGGGCAGAAAGTCATTCGTCGTTTGGTGATCGTGATCGGCTTTGCAATGGCGATTTCGCTTTTCTTCAAGAGTTGATACCTGGTCCTGACTAACAAAGCTACGCCAAAGGTGCAGCACTCCCCAAAATGGCAATTGCGGCAATCACAGCAATGTACGCGAGTTTTCTGCTGGTCGGCTGGCTGGCTGCGCGCAAAGTCAAAGACGGCACTCCTGCCGATTTGATTCTGGCCGGTCGTTCGATGCCGGTTTGGATTGCGACGCTGACGATGACCGCGACCTGGGTAGATGGCGGTTATCTGCTGGGAACTGCCGAAGGCGCTTTCAAATCGTCACTCTCCTTGGGCGTTCAAGGCGGTTTTTGTTTCGGTTTGAGCTTGATCCTTGGCGGGCTGTTTTTCGCGCGGCGAATGCGGCAACTGGAATTCACCACGCTGATTGATCCTTTCGAATCGCGTTTCGGCAAACACTGGGCTGTGGTTTTGTTTATTCCAGCGATGCTGGGGGAGGTTTTCTGGAGCGCCGAACTGCTGGCTGCGATTGGTTCGACATTCGGCGTGTTGCTGGGAATGAAACTGGCGACGGCAATACTGTTGTCGGCTGTTGTCATCATTGCTTACACGATGGTCGGCGGGATGTGGTCTGTTGCATATACGGACGCTTTTCAGCTTGGGTTGGTCGTGCTGGGGCTGGCTGTGGCAATGCCGTTTATCTTCAGCGCAGCCGGAGGTTTAGAAGCGAGCTGGTCGCATTACCTGGCTACACGCACCGAACAGGGAATGTTCTTTCCGCCACTTCAGCCGAGCGGCAGTTATTGGACTTCGCAATCAATCGTTGGCTGGTGGGATGTCAGCTTTATGTTGGTGCTGGGCGGCATTCCGTGGAACTGTTATTTCCAGCGAGTGCTTTCCTGCCAGACGCCACGCAAAGCTCAATTGCATTCGCTGTTTGCCGGTGTCTTGACGATCCTGCTAACCATTCCTCCGCTTCTGTTGGGCGTTGCGTCTTTCAAATACAACTGGCCGCCGGAGTTGCTGGCGCAACTGCAGGCTCATCCGTCTGAAACTTTGCCGATGCTGCTGAAACACGTCGCTCCGCCCGCGGTCGCGCTGTTGGGTTTTGGCGCGATCATCGGAGCGGTGACTTCCAGCTTTAGCTCGTCAATTCTTTCGGCGGCTTCAATGGTTAGCTGGAATTGCTGTTACCGGTTGCTGTGGCCTCAGCTTTCGGTCAGACAAATGAAGCGAATCATTCGCCTTTCGATTGTCCTGCTAGGTGCGGCGGCAGTTGTCATGGCGTTGAAAGTTCAGAGCGTGCAGGCGCTATGGTTTTTCACCAGCGATCTGATTTTCGTCCTGCTGTTTCCTCAACTGGTGGCTGCGCTTTACGATCCCAAAGCGAATCGTATTGGCTCAATTGTCGCGTTTTCGGTTTCGCTGGTGTTGCGACTGGGCGGGGGCGAGCCGCTGTTCAATGTGCCCCACTTCATTCCATACCCTGAAATTTTCACCAGTAATCCGTCGAGTTGGTACGACGCCAGCGGCGCGTTGTTATTTCCGTTCAAAACTTTGGCGGCTACAGTCGGATGTGTTTTGTTGCCAGTGGTTTCTAGGTTGACTGCGAAGTGGGATTCGCCGCTTCCGCTGAAGAAAATGGGCGAAGCCATTCGGACTGAAGCTTGAATCATGGTGAATCGCAAACAACTTTTAGCCTGGTCTGTTCACTTGTACACGGCTTCGGGGCTGATTGCCGCCGCCGGTATGGCGTACTTTATTGTTCGTGGTGATGGCGAAGCTTTTCGCTGGACGATTGCGTTGATGGTTGCGGCTACTTTCATTGACGCGACGGATGGGACATTAGCCAGGCGTTGGCGAGTGAAAGAAGTCTTGCCGAGTTTTGACGGACGCAAGCTGGACGACATCGTAGATTTTCAAACCTACACTTCGCTGCCGTTGCTGTTCATCTGGCGGACAGGCGTTCTGCCTGAAAGCTGGAGTTGGTTTTTATTACTGCCATTGCTGGCCAGCGCTTACGGCTTTTCGCAATCTGATGCCAAGACCGACGATCATTACTTTCTGGGTTTTCCTTCGTACTGGAACGTAGTCGCAATCTATCTTTACTGGTTGCAACTGCCTGTCTGGGTTTCGTTGGTGGTGATTGGAATGCTGGCACTGCTGACATTTGTGCCTTCGTTATACCTTTACACTTCGTACAAAGGACCATTCAGCCGGTTGACGAATGTCCTGTTAATGCTTTGGGCCGTGCTGTTGGTTTTGATACTCGCGCAGGTTTTTGAAGAACCCAGACCGATGATGTGGTTATCGTTGGCATTCCCGATTTATTACTTCGGGCTGTCGTGGTGGATAACTTTGAAGAGATGGTTGCATCAGAGATTGCTGAGATAAATGAAAAGCGCCGAGTCACCTCGGCGCTTTTCATTTAATCCTCGTTTTCTTCGCGATAAGTCTTCAATTTGTTGTGAAGAGTTTTCAGGCTGATGTTCAGCAGATCAGCCGCGCGAGTTTTATTGTTGTTGGTGCGGATCAGAGTTTTGAGGATCAACTGGCGCTCGGCCTCATCCAAAGAAATCGGCACGGGCAGAGTGATTGAATCTTCGTTCTTGAAAGTCCGGCCTTCGGACATTTGGGCTGACAGATGTTGTTTTTCGATCTTCTGTCCGTCGCAAACGATAATGGCGTGTTCGATCACGTTTCTCAGTTCGCGGACGTTGCCGGGCCAGGGATGGCGAGTGAAAATTTCCAGCACTTCGGGCGAAACCAGCTTTGCCGAACGATTATGGCGATCACAGAGTTCCTTGACCATGTATTCGGTCAGCAAGGGTATGTCTTCTCTGCGATCTCTCAGCGGAGGCAGTTTGATGTGTATGACGTTCAGGCGATACAGCAGGTCTTCGCGCATTTCGCCGCGGCGAACGGCTTCGTGCGGGTCTTTGTTGGTGGCGGCCAGAACGCGAACGTCAACCGGAACCTCTTTGGCGCTGCCCAGCCGCCTGACTTTTCGCTCTTCCAGCACTCGCAATAACTTGGCTTGCAACATCGCGGGCATCTCGGCGATTTCGTCCAGAAACAGAGTGCCTGTGTTGGACAGTTCGAAACAGCCTTCACGTTTGGCGATTGCGCCGGTAAAGGCTCCGCGTTCGTGCCCGAACAGTTCGGACTCCATCAATGATTCGGGGATCGCCGAACAGTTGATGCCTACGAATGGGCGCGAAGCACGCGGGCTTAAGTGGTGAATGGTTTGGGCGACGACTTCCTTGCCGGTGCCTGATTCCCCGGTGATCAGGACTGAAACGGCGGAACTGGCGACCTGTTCGATGGTCGTGTAAATCTGCCGCATGACTTGCGAATTGCCGACCAGCTTGCCGAAAACGCCGTACTCGCCCAACTGCCTCCGCAGCCGAGTGTTTTCCAGCCGCGAAGCCGCCTGTTCGATTGCGCGCTGCAAGACGACGTTTAACTGCCGCGTGTTGATCGGTTTTTCAAAGTAATAAAACGCGCCTTCTTCTTTCACGGCGCGAACTGCGTCTTCGATGCTGCCCTGACCGGTCAGCAGAATGACTGCGGTTTCCGGGTATTCTTCGCGCAGCCGGTTCAGCAAACCGAAACCATCCAGCCTGGGCATGAAAACGTCTGTCACCACAGCCGTCGGATGAAATTGAGCGGCAATTTCCAACGCTTCCAACCCATCGCCAGCCGTCTGGGTTTCGTAACCCCAAACCGAGATTATTTCGCTCAAGCCTACGCGGGCGGCTTGTTCATCGTCAACAATAAGTATTCTTGCTCTGTCCATCATATGTTTGTGAGTGTAGCAAGCGATGTGCGGCTTGCCAATAAAGTCAGGAAGTAAGTTGCTTCAACTGAAAAAGAGCATGGAGTTCAGGCTTTAGCCCAATGGTGTTAAGTTAAGCTTTGGTAATTACCCATTGACCATTACACATTATCCATTAACCGATAGGGTAAAGAGTGTTTTCTACCCGTCGAATAATTGTTAATGGCCAATGGTTAATGGCTAATTTCACTGCTCATTCCTTAACTTAATGCCATTGGGCTAAAGGCTGAACTCTATGCTTTTTGGGCTTTGAGTAATTTTTACAGCAAGCCTCGCTCTTTTACTTCCAGGTATTTGT
>JAGNMH010000260.1 GCA_017991275.1 Acidobacteriota bacterium | reverse complement strand
GTATTCAGCCAGCGGGATGCCGGGATAACCCCGCTGTTGAGAGCAGTAATGCACCAGGCCGTCTTCGCAAATGTAAAGGTAACGCGCTCCGGCCCGGCAACGCCATTCGTGCTGGCGACCATAAGCAAGATCGTCCTGAAACTGATTCAGCCAACCGAATTTCTTTTTCCCGAACCGGCGAAGCTTTTGGTAGACCGCTTCTTCTCTGCCGCTCAAAGGTTTCAACTGGCCGCTGTGGTCGTGAATGATGCCCAGCGTTGAGCCGAAGCCAAGATCAACTGCACGTTCTGAAACCGTCACGGCGTCTTCGGGGTTTTGAATTCCTCCGCCGATTACCGAATTGATGTTGATGTGGAATTTGGCAAACTTCGACAGGTTGACCAGGTAACGGTCAATCACTTTCAAACTCTTCTGCGAAACCTTGTCCGGTTTGACGTTATCAATGCTGATTTGCAGATACTCCAGTCCAGCGCGATTCAGCTTTTCTATGTTCTCGCGGGTCATGTAATAACCGTTGCTGATCAGCCCGGCGATCATTCCGTGTGAACGTATGTGAGTAATAATGTCAAAAATCTGCGGGTGCAGCATTGGCTCGCCGCCGCTGATGGTGATCGTGGTTGTGCCGAAGGAAGCAAGTTTGTCCAAACGTCGCTTCATTTCCTCAAAGGGCACGGGATCAGAGGTCTTGTCGTATTCGTTGCAATAACCACAAGCCAGATTGCACCGGCGCATTGGAATTACGTGTGCCAGAATCGGGTGTTTGGTTGAAGCCAGTCCCTTGGCAACGAGTTTGGCTTCGCGCAGATTTCGGTTAAGTTTACTGCTGGTCAGGTCAGTCATGTAAAAGTCCTTCAGGTTGTCAGGCACAGGTGAAGCGCCACGCCCCCTGATCTTCGCGGATCGGGGTTATGTTGTTGACGAAAAGGACGAGCTTGATTGGCTCGTCCTTTTCTCAACTGTTGAGTTATTTGAATTGAAAGAAGTGAAAGTGAAACCCGCGGCTTACAGTTTATCTATGATTTTAGTGCCGCCGGGCAGGTTGACGACGAACGCCGAATCGGCAATGTTCGTGTTGACCTGCGTGTTTTTCAGCGTAATGACCGTGTAATCGCCATTGCGCTCAACCATTTTCCATTGCACAGGCAATCCGCTTTGTGAAACCCAGATATCAATCGAGTTGTAATCGCCTTTGCCTTTCGGCAACAAACGCAACACGGTAGCCGTCTGCCCGTTGACGGCGGCATCACCGACTATGTCTATGCTGTAATTGTTCAGCAAGGTTTTTAGCGAACCGTCCAGGCCGACCAGATTCATGCTTGCTTTACCCTTTGTGGCTCTGTTGACAGTGCTCTTCATCGCCTGGTTCAGCTTCGGTTCGTAAAACGTGAAGTTTTCGCCTATCACCGACAAGGTTTTGACACCGGGCTTGATGTAATCAATCCGCAGTTTGCCTTTATCTTTGCCAGCAGCCGGTTTGTAAATCACCGTGCCGTAATCGGAATCTTTGCTGCCAATCTGTGGGTTGATTCTTTCCTGAATAAGCTCTGCTTTCAGGCTTTTCATTTGCTTATGAGCATTCTCCATTTTGTTAAGAATGCCGGTGAGAATTTGGGGCGATGTTTTGGCGTCCACAATCGGACTGGCTCCGACCAATGTCAGAACCAAACCTGCGATGAGCGCCAATGTCATAAATTTTTTCATTCGTTATTACTCCATCTCCGTATGACTATTAAGTTACAACCGCCGGACTGTCTTACTTTGTCCAGACTCTATAACCAGACACCCGTTTTTGCGGGTTCATAAAAGGTTCAAACTTGCTGACGGTCACATCCTGATTCAGCCTGTCGCTCAGGTAAAGCCTGATAGCCTCTTCGGGCGAATTCAGCATCAATTCAGGTTTGTTCAGCTTCTGCAAATAAGTCTGCAAATCGCTAACGGCGATTTCCCGAACCGTTTCGCCAGACTCTGATGCAATTATACTGACTTCATTTGTCTTGACGCTTTTGACGCTGGCGCGGTCACGGTCGCCGAAATATCTGCTGGGAACAAAAAAGACCGTACAAATAATCAGCAGACACAGCATGTCGTATTGCCAGGTCCCACGTTCATGTGACCAAAGGATGACATTTTTAATTGCCGTCAAAGGTGATTTCATTTTCGGCTCTTTTCTTCTCCCACCGAAGGAGCCTTCAACCGTAACCTGCAGGTGCATCTAGCCTGATTACCGTTCACCTACAATCATCCCGTCGCGCATCTCGATGGTTCTGGCAGCAACTGCCGCAGCCTCGGGATTGTGAGTAATCATAACAATTGTCTGATTAAGCTCGCGATTTAACTTCTGCAACATCTCAAGCACAATCACTGAGTTTTCAGAATCCAGATTGCCCGTCGGTTCATCGGCCAGAATGATTGCCGGACGATTGATGATTGCTCTGGCAATTGCGACTCTTTGTTGCTCTCCACCTGACATTTCCAACGGCTTGTGGCGCATTTTATTTTCCAGTCGCAACAACCGCAAGACTTCGCGGCGAGTCTCTTCGTCAACCGTCTTTTTGCCATTCCCGTGAATATGCTCAGCCAGGCGCAAATTTCCTTCAGCCGTCAGCGTAGGAAACAGGTTAAATCGCTGAAAAACAAATCCGATCTTGCGGCGGCGGGTATCAGTTCGCCCGGCATCTGTCATCGCAGCCATGTCTTCGCCGTCAATGATCACCCGGCCTGAAGTCGGTTTTAGCAGTCCACCCAAAATGTGCAACATCGTGGATTTACCGCAACCAGACGGCCCCATGATTGAGATGAACTCGCCGCGACCGACAGTCAGATTGACTCCGCGCAAAGCGTTCACGTCAACCTTGCCGATGCGGTAAGTCATCACCAGATTTTCAGTTTTTAGAATTGCGTCCATAAAAAGTTCACAGGTCTCAGTTCGCGGATCACAGTTTCGACGGTTGCCTGCATTTGCAGCATTCAACTGCGAACTGTGAACTGTCAACAGCGAACTCTTAATCGTAAGACAAAGCCTGCACCGCATCTTTGTTGGCGGCTCGCACTGCCGGGTAAAGCGCACCTAAAGCCCCTGCTCCCAAACCGATTAGTCCGGCGCTCAATATCCACGACCAAGTAAATTCCAGTTGCAGTGTCGTCGCTCGCTCCATCGCCCAAGCTGCAATGACAGAGATAACCAAACCGACGATCACTCCGATCAAACTGATGGCCAGAGCTTCTTTTTCAATCACGCCGATGATGAACAGCCTTGGCGCCCCAAGAGATTTCAGTATGCCGATCTCGCGCGTGCGCTCGGTGATGGTTGTATACATCGCCAGCAAAATAACCAGCGCGCTAACAATTATTGACAACACCAGCACGGCGCGAACAAACCCTTTGATGCCGGGAATTTCTCTTCCGAAATTGGCTCCCAGCTCGCGCGTCAGCAACAATTCGTTGCCCGGCAATTTATCCAGAATGCGCTGCCGGACTTCGGCCTGCTTTCCCGGATCGTTCACTTTGACAAGAATTTCAAAGCACTTACCTTCGGCAGAAAGAGCACGCTGCAACGCGCCAAGCGGCATCTTTATTCTTGATCCAACTTGCGGCGAATAAATTCCCGCAACTTTCACAGTTTTGCCAAAAACCTGAATATCGCTTCCGACTTTCAACTTGCCGTGAAGCGCCTTGAATTCGTCAACAATCACTTCTTCATCGGTTTGTGCAGCATGCCCATCAACGATCTTGACACCGGTGATTGCCGAATAGGAATCGAAATCAACGCCTTCGACAATCTCCATTCCTAGGCCACTATTGCCACTTTGAATGTAATAACCAACCGGACTGACCTGCTTGACTCCCTCAATCTTCGCCAGCGTGTCGGCGTAGCGAACATCCACAGGGTTGCTGGATGAAGGAGAAAGAGTTGCTCCACGACGTCCAAATCGAATCTCTGCGCCGACGCCCTGCTCGCGCTTGAGGCGATCATTGAGCATTCCCTCGACCAAACCGGTATTCAAGACAATCAAGACAACGCCAAGAGCTACGCCAGCAACGCTGATCAACGTGCGCATAGGGCGCTGGCGAATGTTTGAGGCGACAAGACTGTCCATAAATTTACTCAGTCGGAGGTTTATCCAGATCAACCTCTTTTAGCTTTTCTGTGTTTTCCAGCATGAATGCAGTGGCAGGCAGTTCGGGGTTTACCTCAAAACTGGTTTCGCTGAACAACAATCGCGCCGAATACCCATCGTGCGGACGACTAACCAAAATCATGCTCGGCCACATATCGGCACTATTTTCACTCAGTTTTTTGTAGTCGGAGTAATAAACTTCGGTAGTCAAACTGCCCTTGGCGTCGAAAATCTGCTGCCTGACGAACTTAGCGGCGTCAGTTCGATCAAACCAGAACCGACGATTGACTCGCGAGATTCCGGTTCCCATTCCCGGCACCCCCAACTCGATTTCGGATATGACATAAAAGCTACGCAAAAGGCGAGAATTCTTGGGCGCTTTCGGATTCGGATCGGCTTGCTCAACCAACGCCTCTTCCATCGAATAAGTAAAACGTGAATCGTTGGCCGCCAATGGGCGCATCATTAGAGCTTCGGTAAAATGAAACGGACGAGCAGCGACCAATCCGCTGTTGGCTTTCTCTCCCAGCTTTTCACGCCACATGCTGTAATCAGCGTCATTGGTTCCGATCAGAAAGCTCGGCGATTGTTTGTAAAGAGCGACTTTGAAATGACTGGATTCCGAAACCATCTCGGCGATTTTGATCTTGCCGATTGGAGCATTAATGATGAGTCGAATTCTGTCCGGACGCATCAACACCAAATTGGAATCTGTTTCGGGCCAACGTTCGGCCAGTCCCGTGTCCTGAAAGACAATGCCGACTCGGGTTCTAAGCGATTTGAGGTCGGCAAACGGCCGTAACTGTTTGACCAGCTCTTCAAATCTGGCATCGGCCAGCGGAGTCATCAGTTTAGGGATTGAACGATCCTTTGTGACAATCAAACTCTTACACGAAATAGCCAGCAAAAACATTACGACGACAGCTATCAAAAAGCCGCCGCGCAGAAATTTATATCTGATTTCGCGCCAGAATCGGTCTTCTAGAACCATAAAATCGTAAGGGAATAACCATTCGCGTTGTCCACATTGAACAAGGCCGGGAAGCTAACAGAAGGGTTTTGGGTTTGTCAAATTTAGCCTTGTCTGTGTGTATTAAACATCAGGTCAATGGTCGAATTGGTTAGCTTGACGCAATTTACAAGGCTCGCGTACACTCCGCTCGTCCCAAAACCTTCCAACTCGGGTGACTAAAAGTTCGAGCTGGCCTTTTATGTTGAGGGCGGCAAACATTTTCGGCAAACAGATTTGCTTCGTTCGTTCTGACTTTACCAACTCCGGCGGATTTAGAGCTTGAAAAGCGAACCACACGGCCACTACCGAGAGGAGAAAAAGTTGTTATGTTAAACAGATTATTTTCAGGAAACTCCGCGCGTCGAACCGCGCTATTTTTGATTTTCACACTGCTTGTTTCGTCGTTTTCCGTCTTTGCCCAAGACAAAAAGAAGAAGAACGACAAATCCGGCAAAGAAGGCGTCAAAAGCGTTTATAAACGCTGGGTCAACGAAGACGTGCTCTGGATCATCACCGATGAAGAGCGCAAGACCTTCAACCTTTTGAAAACCGACGACGAACGCGAACAGTTCATTGAACAATTCTGGCTGCGCCGCGATCCTGACCCGGACACAGACGCCAACGAATACCGCGAAGAGTATTACCAGCGCATTGCCTATGCCAACGAACAGTTCACCAGCGGTATTCCCGGCTGGAAAACCGACCGCGGGCGCATTTACATCATGTTCGGAGCGCCTCACCAGAAAGAATCGCACCCTTCAGGCGGCAGTTACGACCGCCCAATCTGGGAAGGCGGCGGTTCTACTTCGACCTATCCTTTTGAAATCTGGTGGTACCGATATATCGAAGGAGTCGGCTCAGATATTGAAATCGAATTCGTTGATCCAACAGGTTCCGGAGAATACCGAATTGCCCGCAACCCCAACGAAAAAGACGCTTTGCTGTATACGCCAAACGCTGGTTTGACGCTGGCGGAAGAGTTGGGGCTTTCAAGCAAGGCTGACCGTATTTCCGGCGGCATGTTTGGCCCCAGCAATGCCGGAGGCGGCGGCGGTCAGCTTTTCGGCGGTCGCGCCAAGGATCAACCATTTGAAAAATTGGACTTGCTGGCCAGATTGCAGAGACCTCCGAAAGTTAAATTCAATGATCTGGCCGCTCTGGCTGCCGAATCCGATCTGCCTAAAAACAGCTTCGACGTGCTGAGTGCAGGTTTGAACATAAACCTGCTGCGCGTAACCGAAAATGCTGTGCTGTCTTCGTTTACCGTCCAGTTGGAAAACCAGGATTTGGTTTACAAAGATATTGGTGGCCTGCCTCAAGCAGCAATCAACATTTACGCCAAAATCACCAGCGCAGCCGGACGGCGCGCCGGTCAATTCGAAGACGTGGTGACTTCCAGTTACACACCTGAAGCCCTGGAAGCCGGTATGCAACAGCGTTCGGCTTACGAAAAGAATGTCGTGCTACCGCCTGGCATTTACAAAATTGACCTGGTTGTCCGCGATGTAAACAGCGGCAAAACCGGAGTCATCAAACAAGGCTTTGTCGTTCCGCGTTTTGAAGAAGGCAAGCTTTCGACTTCGACAATGATTCTGGCGTCAAGGATCGAACCGCTTTCAGGACGATTGTCCACCGGTCAGTTTGTGCGTGGATCGCTGAAGGTGATGCCGAATGCGACTGGCGAGTTCAAACAGGACCAACAGCTTGGGGTTTACATGCAGGTTTACAACGTCGCAGTGGATCAGGCGACGTTGCGCCCCAGCACGGACATCGAATACGTCATCACGCAACGCGACAAGGAAGTCTTTCGTTTCAAAGAAGACGGCAAGAACGGCATGAGTTCAATCACCAGTCAGCAAATCACGCTGGCGCGTACCTTCCCGCTCAAGCAATTCAAGCCGGGTTTTTACGATGTTCAAGTTGTCGTGAAAGACAATGTCGCCGGTGTAACGGTAACCACCGACAAAGACAGCTTCCAGGTGAAATGATTTTTTGATTACGGATGTTGGGTTTTGAATCGCAATTTGAAATTCAAAACCCAACATCCAAAATTTATTACTACCCCGTCTCCCTCTTCCTTGCCCGCACTCACACGCATACCCCCGCAGTTTTTTTCGACCCTCGTTTAGCATTTTATGAGGTTCCATCAATGAACAAGCTAACAAATAGAACACTGTCTGTGATTGCACTGCTCTGCCTGACACTGCCGACTATGGTTTCGTTTGGGCAGACTGGTCAGAAAAACAATCTGGCTTACGAAGACTGGTACGGAGACGCAAAAAAGATTCTGGCCGACCATTACACAGGCAAAAGCGTCAAGCTGAAAATG
>JAGNMH010000259.1 GCA_017991275.1 Acidobacteriota bacterium | reverse complement strand
CGAAAAAGCTCTGCGAGCCGTGATCGAAAAACGGCTGCCGCAACTGGCCGCCAGTTTGCTGGGACAAACCACCAAACAAACCTCTGAACAATTCGGCACACCAGTCACAGTTCATCGCTCCACCACCAGCCCGGACAAGGAATTGTTTTCGGCGCAAATCAACGACGCCTGGATTTTAGCCAACAATGCCGATTCGCTCGGCGATTGCCTTAACACGATTCAAAAACGTCAGGCTTCGATGGCCAACAACTTTTATCAGCAACAGGCTCGCCCGACGATTGCAGCCAACGCCGCCGCTTTCGGATTCGTCACCGCCGAAGGCGTTAAACGATTGCTGCGGTTGGGGACTTATCTGGCTTCAAACGGAATCGTAGGCAAAGCGGCTCTGGCCGGAGCCGTTGGCGAAGTCTTCACTGAATTTTCTAGTCGAACCTGTGACGGACTGGCTTACAGCGCCAGCTTTGAAAATGGCCCAAACGGCGCAGAAGTCGTTGATCGTTACATCACGCTTTTCAAACCAGAATTGACCGACAAGCTGAAGACAATCATCAAGGCCAACCCGGCTGAAGCTCAGGCACTGACCATCGCTCCGGCGGCTGCGCGCGAAGTGCAGATTTACAACGTCGCCAAGCCCAGCCAAACGCTGGAAGAAATCGAACGGGCGATTTCGGCTCGCGTTGACGTGGCTCAAAGCTTTCTGCTGCATCAGTTCGTATTGGGAATGCGCGAAGCCGCTTTCGGCGCGAAATCTTCAGACCTGACAGGCTCTGCAATCGGCGAGGAAATCGCCAGCTTCAATTTAACAAAGGAACCCGCTGACCGTGTCTGGCTGATTGCCGCGCGTGACCGCGCCATGCTGGCAAAACTTGGCGAAAACATTTTGACCCAGTTTCAAGATCAACGGATCGCCGACATCAAACGCGAAAATGTTTCCGGCTTCGAAATTTTGAACTCCAGCGAACCGTCGCGCGGTTCGGCAGTTTTCATCGGTAACTTTCTGGCGCTGGGCAGGCGAGCACAATTGTTGCGATTGATCGAATCGCAACGAAGCGGACAAAACCTGAAAGCTTCGCCTCAGTTCGCGTTGACCGCCAAACCAACGACCAACGCGCCTTCGATCAGCTATGCTTCGATTGGGGAAGAAAGCAGCGAAATGATGATCGCCTTGGCCAGATTGACCGGGCTGGCAGTGATCCCCGCCAGTGTTCCGGTTCTGGATCAGTTGCCGCTGGCCGTCAGCGCGACTTCGATCAAGGATCAGGGATTATTCGTCGAAACGCGCTCGGCGTTTGGGAACTTTCCATTTCTGCTTTCACTGGTTTCCGGCACGAACGGTCAAACGGCTCAATGAGTAAATCAACCGACAACAAATCGAATCAGAATGGCTATCTTCTGAAAGTCTCCAAGCTCACCAAAATCTACTCAGGCCGGGCCGAAGAGGTGGCAGTTTTCCGTAACCTGGACCTGGAAGTTGCTCGCGGAGAGATGATTGCAATCGTCGGAGCTTCGGGTGCAGGCAAATCTACATTGCTGCATTTGCTGGGCGGATTGGATCGTGCGACTTCAGGCAACGTCATAGTCGGCGAGATTGACCTGGCAAAAAGCTCTGAGCTAGACTTGGCGCGCTTTCGCAACCGAAAGATAGGATTCGTCTTCCAATTTCATCATCTGCTTCCGGAGTTCACCGCAATTGAAAACGTTATGATGCCGCTGTTGATAAACGGCTCGACGAAACGCGAGGCTGCGGTTCGCGCTGGCGAACTTTTGGAACGAGTCGGGCTGTCGCCGCGTACCCAACATCGCCCAGGCGAATTGTCGGGTGGCGAACGACAAAGAGTCGCCCTGGCGCGGGCATTAGTTTGCAAACCTATGCTGTTGCTGGCTGATGAACCAACAGGCAACCTGGACGAACAAACAGGCGAAGCAATTCATTCACTCATCAGGCAATTGCACACCGAAGAGCAGTTGACCGCAATTATCGTCACTCATAACCAACGACTGGCGGCCATTTGCGACCGCGTATTGCGGCTGGAAAATGGCAAATTCAACGAATTTTGAGTTTTGAATTTTAGGTTCTGAACAAGTCCGAAATTCACAATTCAAAACCCAAAATCCAAAACTCAATCATGTTTGAACGTTACACAGAAAAAGCTCGGCGAGTAGTCTTCTTCGCTCGGTACGAAGCCAGTCAGTTCGGCTCGACTCAGATCGAAGCTGAGCACGTTCTGCTGGGATTGATACGCGAAGACAAGAATCTGACTTATAGGTTCTTCCACCGCTCGCACGCCACAGTCGAATCCATCCGCCGCGACATCGAAGGGCGCACGGTTTTGCGCGAACGCATCCCGAACAACATTGACCTGCCACTGGCTGCCGAGGCCAAGCATGTGCTGGCTTTTGCGGCGGAAGAATCCGAGCGGTTGGGCAATCGCCACATCGGCACTGAACATCTGCTGCTGGGTTTGCTCCGAGAAGAAAACTCAATCGCCGCAGAAATTTTGTACGAACGCGGTTTGCGGTTGTCGGATATCAGGCAGGATTTGATGAGGCAGGCGAATATGGAACGTAATGCTCATTCGCGCAAAGACACTCCGCACCTGTTTGAGTTTTGCCGCGACCTGACCGCCGATGCCATCGAAGGCAAGCTTGACCCGTTGGTCGGACGCGATGAAGAAATTGACCGGCTAATTGAAATCATGTGCCGCCGCACAAAAAACAACCCGGCTCTGATTGGCGAACCCGGCGTGGGCAAAACCGCAATAGTTGAAGGCCTGGCTCAGCGAATCATCAACTGCGAAGTTCCTTCTTTCCTGGTGGACAAACGCATTCTGGCTCTTGATTTAAGCCTGGTCGTGGCCGGAACAAAATACCGCGGCCAGTTTGAAGAGCGAATGAAAACCATCATGCGCGAACTGATGGAGAATCCTCAGTACGTGGTGTTCATTGACGAAATTCACACGCTGATCGGCGCCGGCTCCGCCGAAGGCAGTTTGGACGCAGCCAACATCCTGAAACCGGCGCTGTCGCGTGGAGAAATTCAGTGCATAGGCGCAACGACTCCGGCTGAATATCGCAAATCAATCGAACGCGACCGCTCGTTGGAACGTCGTTTCCAGGCCATCAAAATTCCTGTTCCAAACGAAGAAGAAACCATCGAAATCCTGGAAGGCGTCAAGGATCGTTACGAGTCTTATCACAACGTCCGCTACTCTGAGGATGCAATTCAGGCTGCCGTTTATCAGTCCAGCCGTTATTTGCCCGAACGCTTTCAACCGGACAAGGCAATTGACGTCATTGACGAGGCAGGCGCGCGCGTCAAATTGCGAGTTCAGAGAGAAAGCGGTTATGTGCCGACTCCGCCGCGCTGGCACCGCGAACCTCGTGATTACAAAAACGATTACAGGGCAGACCAAAGAAACGATTACCATCGCAGCGACGTTCGCGACCGCGACCGTATTTACTCCAGCGCGCGGCGAACTCCGCAGTATTACGAACCGCTGGAATACGAAAACATAGCCGCACTGGTCGGCAAGCAGGATATTGAAGACGTCATTTCCCGATGGACAGGCATCCCGGTTTCGACTCTTCACGAAGAAGAAGCTTCGAAGCTGACCAGGATTGAAAGCGAATTGCATCTGCGAATCGTCAGCCAGGATTCGGCTGTTTCTGCGCTGGCCAGGGCTATTCGACGTTCGCGCGCCGGGTTGAAAAATCCGAATCGCCCCGTCGGTTCTTTCCTCTTTCTTGGCCCGACCGGAGTCGGGAAAACCGAAGTTGCGCGAAGTCTGGCTGATTTTCTGTTCGGCTCCGAAAAGTCAATGATCCGGTTCGACATGTCGGAGTTCATGGAAAAGCATTCGATTTCTAAACTTATCGGCTCCCCGCCCGGCTATGTGGGTTATGAAGAAGGGGGCCAATTGACGGAGCGAGTTCGTCGTAACCCGTATTCGGTCTTGCTGCTGGACGAAATCGAAAAAGCGCACCCGGATATTTACAACATTTTGTTGCAAGTTTTTGAAGATGGCGTGCTGACCGACGGACTTGGAAACACTGTGGATTTCAAACACGTTATCGTCATCATGACCTCGAACATCGGAGCACGATTCGTCAACAAGGGCGGCCACGTCGGATTCAACTCTTCACAGCGGGATGCTCAATCAAAAACTGAAGATCGCGTCATGGCTGCTGTGCGCGAAACCTTCAACCCGGAATTCATCAACCGTCTGGATGAAATCATTGTTTTTGAACCACTGACCGACGACGATCTGTTGAACATTGTCAGCCTGCTGGTTCGGCAGATGAATCAAACCCTGAGCCATCGCCAGATTCAGATTCAATTGACAGAAGAAGCAAAGTGTTGGGTTGTAGAAAAAAGCTGCTCCGACCGCAGCTACGGCGCTCGGCCATTACGGCGAGCCTTGCAGAAATTCGTCGAAGACCCGCTGTCAGATGCTCTGATTCAAGGCCAACTGACGGGAACTTCGCTGATCGAAATTTTCAAAGACAACGACAAACTGGCGATTCGCCCACTGGCAGAAGAAGGCCTGGCCGATATAAAGGATTTGGTAGATGGCAAAGACAGGGATGACAAATCCTTCAATTCAGGAAAAATGGCGCTGCGCTGAAACCACGCCACTGCTTTCGCACGCATCCGCGACGGTAAATCCCTGATCAAAGAAGATTGGACAACAAGACGGCATCACTGTCGTAAATGTTGGTTTCAGTCGGACGCGGGTTGCATTGATAAATCCAGTTGCCGATGGTTCCTCCGCCGCAGGTTGCAGTTTGTCACGGCTTCGCCGGACGGCGTGATAACGACTTAAGCCAAACGGTTTGTAGTGCTGTTCAGGTACTGAAGTTCGTAGTCCCGCTTTTAAGCGGAACAGGGACGCACTTCTTTTCAGGCAAAGACGAACAAGTCTTGGATTGTGCGCACACCAGGATTAAGCCTGGTCAGCAAATTCATCACGCAAATCTTCCACATCGCGCATCAGGCGCGCATAGCAATATTGAATCCGGCACTTGACTCGGTTGTAGCCGTTGTAACGATCCACCACCAGCACACCGTCCAATTCCTTTCTCGCCTAAGACCTCTCTGACCACGCTCGCCGAGCGCGTCTGCCGGTAGAGACACAAGCTCACTCGATCCGTGCAAAACAGCCAACTGTAACCATTGCGGCCATCCGTCCTCCAACCTGTTTCATCCGCATGGCGCACTGGCGCGTTGCGATATTCTTCCTTCAACTGTTTGAGCGCAGGCTCAAAGACACCTCCGAGCCGATCCAAGGCCTCGATCACCGTAACCGGATTGAGGCCGAAACGACGCGTGATACTCGACAGCGGCACGCCTTGCAAATAATGCTCGCCGACGATTTCGCTCAACAACTGATTGCCTAACAGTCCCGGCGAATTTCATCCGCCTCAGCCGCTGAGCAGGAACTCCGACCATGGCCAGTGTGCCCTCGATCTATTTCGCGCTGCTTTTCCAAACAGCCTTCGCACAGGTTGACTCCATAATCGCTCGCTTTGTGAAGCTGATGCTTCACCCGGTTTCTCCTTACCGCTTTATACTTTCAAACGAGCCGCCAATTTCAATTTCTCTCAGCCCATAACTGAGGCATTACGCTGCAGGCCGGAATTAATGTGCAACGGGAAATTGGCTTACAAGTGGCCAGAAAATCGAAGACGAATTTTCGCTTGATGTCAGGAAATACCCGTAACGAAAGATTTCGTGGCTGTCTAAAGCCAGCGCATATTCCGGCGGTTTTAGCCCGCAGGCGAATTCCACATTTCGATCGCGAGACTAAAAGCCGTCAAGTGACGCGACAGTCCGGTCAAAAAAGCGAGATTAGCAAAGGAAAAATTTCAGCCTGTTGACAACTTCGGTCATTGGCTATTCAATACTCGACTCATTTACGTATATTACGCAACCTTAAAAATTAACACTGCAATCTTGGCAATGGTGATCGTTCATAGGGCGTGCTTTTCGGCTTCCCTTCAACGGGATTTGCCGGGCAATGTCTGCCGAGTTATGCCAAAGGTCACGCAAAGAAGTGTGTGCGTGGCCGCGGAATTCACAAACAAATTCGGACAGCGCCAACTCCTGAACGATTATCTATAGGTGGGAGAAGCTTCATGACCAAGCGCATTACCTTATTGGCAAGCGCACTGATTCTTGTTTTCGTTACTCTTGTTTCAGTCCGTCCAGCATTTTCACAAAATCAGGACGTCTTTGTTGAGGATGTGGAAATCCGTGGCAATCGCCGCATTCCGCGCGAATCCATCCTTTATTATGTGCAGAGCAAGCAGCAGGATCGTTTCGACCTTAATCTGGCGCAACGCGATCTGCAGGCGATTCTGCAAATGGGATTGTTCGATCCGCTTGGAACCCGGCTTTACGTCGAAGACGGCCCGCGCGGCGGCAAAATCATCATCTTTCAGGTCAAGGAGTATCCAATTATTCGTGACCTGCAATACCGGAACCTGAAATCGGCGACCGAAAGCGAGGTGCTGACACGGTTCAAAGAACGCCGCACTCAGGTCAGCAAGGAATCTCAGTTTGACCCGGCAAAAGCCAATGGCGCGCGCGTCGTCCTGAAAGAGTTGCTGGCTGAAAAAGGCCACCCGGACGCCAAAGTCCAGATCGAAGTTGAAGATATTTCTGCGACAACCGTGGCGCTGATCTTCAATGTCGAGGAAGGCCCGCGAGTTCGCGTCAAGGAAATAGTCTTCACCGGCGAGCGCGATGGTTTTTCACAACGCCGGCTTCGTGGAGCAATGAAGCTTGTTAAAGAGTCCGGGTTGATTTCGACTTTTACTTCGAAAGATATCTACTTCAAAGAAAAGCTCCAGGACGATCTGGAACGCGTTCGCTTCTTTCTGGGCAACAAAGGTTACCTCCAAGCCAAAATCAGTGAACCAATCGTTGAGGACGCCGGCATGGTTTCCGGCGGTTTCCCGCTGCCGATTCCCGGCCTCAGAAAAACTGGCCCAGGCAAACGGATTACCATCCCGATTGAAGTCGGACGCCGATACAAGATCACCAAGGTTGATGAAAAAGGCGTGACGATCTTTCAGCCCGGCATCGTCAAGGCCGTCTCCGGCTTGAGAGAAGGCGATTGGGTTGATTCAAAGAAGATTCAGGAAAATGTTTACAAGGGAATCAAGGATGTTTACGGCGCGCAGGGTTACATCCAGGCCAGCGTGGATTTCGTGCCCAAGTTCATTGATAAAACACCGGAAGAAGGCGAGATAGAGATCACGCTGGAAGTTGATGAAGGGCGTCAATTTTCGTTGCGCCGTCTGGAATTCATCGGCAACACCAACACCCGTGACGTGCTGTTGCGCCGTGAAGTCGCCTTGAACGAAGGCGATCCTTACAACAAACGTCTGTGGGATTTTTCCATACTGCGATTGAATCAGTTGGGTTTGTTTGAAGAGGTCAAGGAAAAGGACGCCATTACAC
>JAGNMH010000258.1 GCA_017991275.1 Acidobacteriota bacterium | reverse complement strand
AGGTTCGTCAAACACCCGACCGTATCGTTCAGTCATCAGCGGCTCGTAACCTGCGACGTTATGAAAACCAAGCGGGGCGGTCAGGTTGTTCATTTCAGAGAATGAAAGGTTCAGCGGAAAATAGTTTGAAGCATCAGTGTAAATTCGATTTTGTTCCGGCGGATGCTTTTTCAAAAACTGAATTGCGGCTGAACCAGCCTGATAATAACTGGCAGGCTTGGCGTTCGGGTACCACCAAAACGAAACCAGCATGAAACCTTCCAGAAAACACGCCGTAGCCACAGTCGCCGCCGTCAGCACGCTGCGCCAGCGCGAGAACGACATACGCCAGCACCAGATTACGGCCAGCAGCGCGGCCAATGTGAAACCGAGCTTCCAATTCCACCAGGCTGATTCAGACATCGTCACAAGCTGCATTGATTGACCTTTTTTCAAAAGAGTTTCGCCAGCCGCCAATTGCAAACCGGAAGCTCGCCACCATCCAACACCAAATGCGATCAGGTTCCCAACCAGGATCAACCCCGCCAACACTTCTCGCCATTGAACTGGCGCTGCTTCTGATTTTCTGGCAAGCAAATTTTTCAAAGCATCGAATCCAGATGCCGCCAGCACACTGACCGCCAATGACCATTCAAATGTGTGACGCCACGGCAGCCGAAACCGATTGTAGACAGGAATTTGAAACGACCAGCGCGACAGCGGAGTGTGATCGCCCAGCATCAACAACCACGCCAGCAGCGCCAACCCAAGCCAGAAGAACACTCTGCGATGTTCCGACGGCGAACGAAACGCGGCAATCACCGCTATGACCGCCATCAACAAAGCCAGCGAAGCCACGTAAGGCGTCGCTTCCCAATTCAAATTGTGGATTGGCGCAAGGAATGCTTTCACCGTTTGCAGCGGAGTGAAGCCGCCCTGGCTGAAAGTTTCATAAGTTAGTTGGCGGCGAATACTCAGCCGCTGTGCTCGCATCGTTTCCAGAATTTGAAACGCGGCAACTCCGACTGACAGCAGCATTCCACTGAAACAGGCCAGCAACGGGCGAAAACGACCGCTAACTTTTTGAGGGCGTAAAGAGAAAGATTGATCCGAACTTTCAGATTTCAGCTCACCGCCTGAAGGCGGAACTGCGAACGTTATGAACACGGCATAACCAATCGCGATCAAACCGGAATACAAAAACGCTTGTCCGATGCCGGTTAGCACCGACATTGAAAAAGCCCCGGCAACGCCCGCCACGCAAAGCTTTAAGCTGCCGGTTCGCGCGCGCTCAATCGCAATCAGCATCAGCGGCAACCACATCACAGCGTTCGTGAACATGCCGTTGTGCGACAATCCGCCGACCATCAATCCGCCAAAGGTGAAGCTCAAACCAGCCAGCAACGAAGCCGCTCGGCTGCAATCAATCTGTCGCAGATAAGCGTAAGTGAAACACGGCGTCAGCAAATAAGGCGCAAGCACAAAAATCTGCTCAGCCCAATAACCCGGCAGCGCCAGATAAAACCACGTCAGCGGATAGGCAAGGGCAAGCTGCGCCATCGAAAGCAGCGGATAACCGGACAGCACTGTCGGAGTCCACAATGGCAGCGAACCGTGGCGAATCATATCGAACGCCACTTCACGTAGCGGCAACGAATAAACCAGCGAGTCGCTGAAAACCAGCAACAGCCCTTTCCAGGTTGCAGGCCAAAAGAACACTGCGAAGAAAACGGCTATGACCAGAATGGCGACAGCTTCGGCTTTGAATTTTCCGGAGCGCCAGAATCGAAATGATGAGTCAGTCATGTTGGAATAAAGCCATTAACCATTGGCCATTGCCCATTACCCATTGATCGAAGGGGTAGGAAACTACCCTGACCGATAATGGCTAATGCGGAATGGTTAATGGCTAATTTGGTTTTGAGACTTTGAATTCGTAATTGTTTTCCGAAATCGTTTGCCCGCGTTCGTTTGTGATTTTCGCCCACAGAACATACTTGCCGGGCAAGCCAGCTTTGAAACTAACATCCATCAACTTTGCGGACGAATCGGCTGCAAGCGTGATTTTCTGCCGGGCCTCGCCTGAAGCGACAACCTGCTTTGCCGAGTTTTCGACTCGCCACGTTACTGTCGCATTTGGAACCGCGAACCAGTGATCGTTGACCAGCCACAATTCGGTTTTGACTTCGTCGCCGGATTGCCAGGTGTCTCGATCATAGGCAAACGAAGGCAAAACCATCTGAAACGAACGCTGAACAGTGAAGTAAGCCTTTGTCGGTTGGCGATAAAAATCCACCGCCGCCATCGTCACCGAAGGCCACAAATCAATTGCGTGAAAATGCAGTATGCCGCCCGCAGGTTCATACTTGATTCGCCGCATTCGCTCAATCGCCAGTTGAAACAACCGCGCCACGTAATCCTGAGTCTGCGGAATGTATTCCTGCAAAGTCATTCCATCGGGCGAACCCCAGGCGCGCATCGCTTCAGGAATTTGCAGCTTTCGGAAAATCCATTCTTCTTCGTGGTCTTTGATTGGCCAGTGGTTTGGCAGAAACTTCATGACGCTGTCGTAATTTGGCAGCGCTGTCGCGCCCAGTTCCGAAATGAACTTTTCGTTCGTTTGCGCATACGCCCAGATCGTTCCGCCGTACCAGCCTTCGTAAATGTGCCCGTCGCCGTATCGCCCTGTGGAACGCTGTACCATTCGCCGCTGCGGATCAAGCGCGTAGAGCCGCGGTTCCAGGTGTTTGGTCAGGTCGCGGTAATTTTCCAGCGACTCTTCATCGCTGGTTGCCCACAGCGCAACAGCAGGATGATTGCGAACGTATCGAATCAACGGATCGTAAAGTCGTGCCGCCTTCAAACTGAAGTCGCGGTCTTCGGGGTAAGCGGCTTCCAGAAAATCCTGAAAAATCAGCACGCCGGATTCGTCCGCCAGGTCGTAAAACTCCGGGTTACTGAAATTGCAGTGCAGCCGGATCATATTGATGTTCATGCCCAACATCAGCTTGAAATCGCGCTCGTAATCCGCGCGGTGAACTTCAGACTGAAACAGGTTGTAGTAGAAATTCGTGCCGCGAATGAACATCCGCTTGCCGTTCAGGTAAAACTTCCAGTCAATGTGTTCTATTTCCCGAATGCCAACAGCCAGCGAAGTCTGATCCGACAGCGCGTCACCGGACTTCACTCGAACGTCCAGAGTGTACAGATTCGGCTTCCCGTGATCCCAAGTCCACCACAACTCAGGCTTTTCAACGTGCAGCACATAGCGGCGGGGTGAATCCGAATTCAAGGCTTCAGTTGCCAGTGTTTCAGTTGAGTGCAGCGAAATTCCGTTTGGAGAAGAGAAGTTGCGCGGCGTCAGAGTGAGCGAAATGTCGGCTTCGGTTGGCTCGGTTGCGTTCAGTTTCAGGTCAACAACGACATCGGCGCTGCCGTCTTTGTTCAGTCGAGTGTCAACGGCCAGATCTTCAATCTTCACGGCGGCGCGAGCAATCAGCTTGACCGGGCGAACAATTCCCAGCGGAGTAATGTTGTCCGGCTTTTGATCCACCGCGCCATACGAACCCTTGATCGTGTAAGGCCGATGCCGCCAGTAATAACTGATCGGAGTCCAGACGCGCACGGCCAAAGTGTTTTCGCCGTCGCGTCGCAGCTTGCCCGTCACGTCAAATTCATAAGGGTCAATGTAACCTTCGTGGCGACCAAGCAATTCACCATTTAGGTAAACGTCGGCGTGATAATCCGTGGCTTCAAACCGCAGCCCCAAACGTTTTTCAGCCGTTGCCGGATTGACTGAAAATTTGTGGCGATACCACCATTCTTTCTCGCTGATCCATTCAGCTTCGCGGGTATAAAACTTCGGCGATTCCAAAATTTGAGTGTGAACAGTGCCGGGAACTTGAACTGCGCGCCAAGCTGAATCGTCAAACTCCACGCGGTAGAAACCATACTTCTCGCCTTCGGACTTTTCAGCCGAGTTCAGTTTCCAGGAACCATCCAGGCTGAAACTTTCGATTGCGGATTGCGGATTGCGGATTGCGGATTCTGAGTTTGGACTTGCTGGTGGCTGACTCGGAGATGTGAACTGCGAACTGTGAACTGCGAACTGTGAGCCGCGAACCGCCAGAATCGGTTGAACAAACTTTCGATATTCTTTCCGAGCTTCCAACACGGTTGTCGTCCCTTTCCAGTTCGGAAAGGCGATGGCGATTTCTGAAGAGCTTTTGCCGCTGGTCAATTTCTTAGTTGCGTAAAACTGTCTGGAACCGATGCCTCGCCATTCAAACTGTGAGTCCAGTTCGTAAAAACCGATAGCTCCGTAATTCTGTTCGCGCTGGTAATAAACCAGATGCTTGCCGGGCAAGTCCGCGAAATCGTTGGCAGAGATTTTGTGATCCGGTGGATTGTCCACTTCCCAACCGTCAGGGAATTTTGTTTGTTCAGAGCCTTCCATCCATTTGTTGAACGGTTCGTAAGGCGTGGCTGAGACGGACGAAAAGAAGAAGCCGTAATTGGAATTTGCTTCAGCGGTTTCGATGCTGGTTCGCCAATGCAGAACAGGGCTGTTTGCATACCACGTGAATTCCCAGCTTTCGCGGCTGTTGCCAAGCTTCGAGCCAGACAAGCGAGCACGAGCACGCAATGGCCCGGCTTCCAGAATTTCAACTTGGTCGAAGACTCCGCTGCGAATTTTGTCGTCGAGAAATGTGCCGAAGCCTGCGCTCTGTTTGCCGAATGCCAACGGCTCGGTTACGTCCGGTGAAGTGTCAATCAGGTTCAGCATTCGTTGCTCGCCCGCTGACTTGTTAAATGCAGCGACCAGCGCCGGTTCGGTCTTTTCCAAACCTAGATTGACCATCACGCCGAAACGATCATTTGCCAATTCGACACGGCCAACTCCGACGCGGCGAGCAGTTATGGATTGAGTCAGTACCGCGACCGGTAGGGAGCGCGCATTGACTGAAGACCCGCTTGCTACCGCGCGCGGTACTGATTCAGCAATCAATCGAAACTCAGGCCGTTCGCCCGGAACAATCGTCGCCGGAAACATCAATTCAGCCGATTTGATTGAGCCGTCGTTGTGTTTTTCGCTGACGGCAATTTGCGAAACGACTTCGCGGCCATCGGGTGAGAGAACTCGCAACTGTTCGGCGCGGGCTTCACCAATGGCGAAGCTCAGCCTGACGGTGACGATTTCGTTGTCCCGGCGATAAATGCCTGTGGGTTCTTCCAGTGTGATTGGCCAGCTTGCCGCCGTGTCAGTAGCCCGCGAGTAAGCAAGGGCTTTGGATTCGGCAGGCAAGGCGTGATGAATAAACGGAGAGACGCATAAGAATAAGGCGGCTATGGTGAAAATGGATAGCCGCACTGCGAGAGTTACTGATTGGAAGCTTCGCGCTTTTTTTACAGCAGGCAGGGATGCCTGCGTACTCAGGGTCGTCATTTCTTTTCGCCGAGTTTGAGTTTGACCTGACCGATGCTGAAATCCAGCCAGCCGCGTTCGTTGCTGTTGCGACAGCGGTCGCGCAAAGTTTCCAATGCTTTCAGCTTTGCAGCCAGCGCGGTTTGGTTTTTGGCGTCTGCCGTCAGCGCAATGTCACACAAGTGCAGGGCTTCAACGGCTTGACCGGCTTGCGCGCGTTCCATCGCCAGTTTGGCCACGGCGTCGGCTCCGCCAGCCATCTTCACCAAATCCGCATAAACCGAGGCCGCTGGTTTTTCATACATCGTCGCCGGATTCAGATCGAACCAGCCAACGTAGCCTTCATAAATTCCGCGCACTGACCAGCTTAATTTGCCGTAGCTTTCGCCTATGTCCAGCGCCGCTGGCAGCTTGATCTCGTTCATCAATGTCCAGACATCTTTGCCAGCGTTCATGCCTTTGACGGTTTCGTCATGAACGTATTGGATTGCGTCGCGGTATCTGGTCACACGTTTGACGATCTCGGCGTTGCCGATAATCGGCAAACCGTGTGAGGGCAGAACTATCTCCGGCTTCAATTCCAAAACCTTGTTCAGCGAATTGATGTAATCCAGCGCCCAGCGGGGCTGAGTCCCGCGCAGCGTGTAAATGTTCGGGAATGAATCGTAATAGTTGTCGCCGATGAAAGCTGCTTTGTATTTTGGAATCCAGACAGATGCGTGATCGGGAGTTTCGCCCGGAGTGCTCATGACGATGAACTTCACTCCGCCAAGTTCGAATTCGTATTTGTCGTCGAACAGAATTGTCGGCTCGATCTTCGCGCCGTAATTTCCCGGCCACGCTGGTGCGGCAGCGGGAATCGGCAACGCAAACTGCGCGGCGTTTCGCGCTCCGTAAAATCCATTCAGCCGAGCCATGTAATGCTGAAACTCCGAATGATTTTTCTGGGCTATGATTTCAGTTCCCGGTTGTTTCCAGACTGGAATGCCTCCGATGTGGTCGCCGTGGGCGTGAGTCAGGATGATGTATTTGATCGGCCCGGAGTTTTCAGCCGTCAGCAATCGTTTGTGCAAAGCAGAGTTGAACACGATTGAAGTGTCAATGATGACGTTGCCTTCGCTGGTTGTGACCATAAAGGTGTTGCCGAAGCCTATGGCCTGAAAGATGTTGTCATTGATCTTCAAAGCGCTTTTCTGATCCTGGCCGACTCGAATTGCAGTAACGGGGTTTGGCGGGATTTGGTCTTGCTGAGCCAGCGAAATCGTTGTCGTGCTTTTCAGTATCAGAAAAGAGAAAGCAAAAAGAATGAAGCGTAAAAGTTTCATCGGGACCCCTGCCAACTTTGCTTATTGTTTTTGAAAAAGCAGTCTGAAAGTTTGAATGCCTTGCGGTGATTTTCTGTTGCGAATGATTTTCAGCGTGTCATCACCAACCAGTTGCCATTGTTCGTGTGTAGTAATCGTCACCGGTTTGCCTTCGTTTTCGCCGGTTATGGTTGATTGCAGCTCCAGTGTCTTGGCGCTTTCAATCCATCTGGCTTTCAGCTTCATGGTTCCGGCCATTGGGCGAGAGACTTCGACTTCGTTTTCGCTGCCGTCCAGCTTGTAAAACAGTTCCTGCGAAGACTGCTCTCGGTTGCGAATAATGACTTTCTGATCGGCGGCCAGTTGATTGCTGTCATGACTTACCACCAAACGAATTTCGGCGTTGCCCAGAGCGCCGGTCAGCCCGCTGCTTCTTTCGCGGTTCAAAACCCAGGTTCCTTCAAATTTCGGCATCGCCGACTTTGTTTTTTCCACGCGTTTTGTCTGATCTGATTGCCCATAAATAGAAACTGCTGCCAGCAACGCCAGAACAAAGATCGCCACCGTTTTTTTTGTCTTCATTGAATTACCTCTCAAAAAATAGATTTGCGGGGCGGGGAATAACGGCGGCGATATTACACCATCGAACGTCATTTTTGTTGTAGCGCGAACTGTCAGTTTGCGTCGTAGTTGGAATCGTAGTCGAAGGAACGCCTGATCGTAATTTTCGAGCGAGCTTGATTAAGTCTTTCGAGCGAAACTGCGA